>JASLGC010000346.1 GCA_030150335.1 Flavobacterium sp. | reverse complement strand
AACAATTCCTTACCTTTTGCTACATCTTGAGCAAACGAAATTGTAGTAAACGATAGCATTAACGCTAAACAAAAGAATAAAATCTTTGAAAACGAATTATGGTTACCCACTTTTTTCATAGTTATAAAATGATTTTCAACTAAATTTGGTCTTATTTAACAGCCAATTAGACCGCTATCTTATACACCTTATTTACAAACTCCGACAAAAATACAATTTATGACTTACTCTTAAAACCTTTACAGAGGTTAATGCACAATTTATACGCGTTCTAAATAGCTGTAAAGATGTACATTTTCAAGAATATTTGTAATTTTGCCTAAATCGCTATTCATTATGAGAATTTTAAGAATTTTATTCGCCTTTACCTTTGCTCTAATTAGCAATAATACAATTACAGCTCAAAGCAAAAACACGGTTATAAATGAGCCTTCTGCCATAAAAGAATTGGTCAACAAGAAAAAACACGTAAACACTTCTTCAATTGTCAATGACAAATACAAAATCCAAATATTTTACGGTAATAATTCAGATGCAAATACAGCCCTGTCAAAGTTCAAAAGAAGTTTCCCTGAAACAAATGGAACAATAATTTACAACACGCCTTCTTACAAAGTATTAGTTGGAAATTACAAGACAAGACTTGAAGGTGAGAGAAATTTAAAAATTATTCAAAAACAATTTGAACACGCCTTGTTGATTTACCCTGGAAAATAATATTTATATCGTTTATCAAATAATTTAAAAAGTGACTAAAGTTTTATTAGTCACTTTTTTTTATGCCTAAAACTTTCCTTTTGAAAAATAATCAAAGGCTTAAGTTTTTACACACTATAAAAGACTCTATGTATACTGTATGTATAGTCTATGTATACCGAATGTATAGTTCTTATGTAATTTTACACATTGGCTACACATAGATTATAGATTTACTACAGAAGCTAACAAAGTAAAGCTAAATATCCAATGTAACACTTTGCCAAAAACACTCCTCTTTCCTAAAAACAAAACACACAGATACAATCACCAACAACATACTTCTTCATCAATAAACTAATTATCTGAAACAAAAAAAGAGCCCTTAGCGAAATGCTAAGAGCTCTTTTAAATATGTATCAAAAAATTACTATCCAACTAAGTTGATAATCTTACCTGGAACAATAATTATCTTTTTAGGTTCTCTTCCTTGCAATTGAGCGATAGTTCTCTCATCTGCTAATACAGCTTCTTGAATTTGCGCTTGTGTTAAATCTAAAGGCAATTCAATTTTGAAACGCATTTTCCCGTTGAAAGATACAGGATACTCTTTTGAACTCTCTACTAAAAATTCCGGTTTAAAGATTGGGAACTCCGCTTCTGAAACAGAAGTAGTATTTCCTAACATTGACCATAACTCTTCTGCAATATGAGGTGCATAAGGAGCTACTAAAATTGCCAACGGCTCAAGAATAGCTTTATGGTGACACTTTTGCTGTGATAACTCATTCACACAAATCATAAATTGAGAAACAGAAGTATTAAATGAGAAGTTCTCGATATCTTCAGTTACCTTTTTAATTGTTTTGTGAAGTGATTTCAACATATCAGCGTTTGGAGCTTCATCAACTACAATAACACCATTGTCATCTGCATATAGTTTCCACAATTTTTTCAAGAATCCAGCTACACCAGAAATACCAGCTGTATTCCATGGCTTAGCTTGCTCTAATGGTCCTAAGAACATTTCGTATAAACGCAATGTGTCAGCACCATATTCATCACAAATATCATCTGGATTAACAACGTTGTAGTACGATTTAGACATTTTCTCTACCTCGTGACCAACGATATACTTACCATTTGCATTTAATATAAACTCTGCATTTGCATAGTCTGGACGCCATTCTTTGAATCCTTCTGTATCTAATTCTGATGAAGAGTTAACCAATCCTACATAAGCGTATAATTGTTGTACTTTTTCATCTTTAATCATATCTTTAGAAATAAAAGTATTAGTTCCATCAATACGATAAACGAAAGCAGATGTACCTAAAATCATTCCTTGGTTAATCATTTTCTTGAATGGTTCTTCTGTTGGAGCTACTCCAATATCTTTTAAGAACTTATTCCAGAAACGACTGTATAATAAGTGACCTGTAGCATGTTCGCTACCTCCAATGTACAAGTCAACATTTTGCCAGTAATTTAATGCTTCTGATGATGCTATTTCTCCTGTATTAGACGGGTCCATATAACGCATCCAGTACCAAGAAGAACCTGCCCAACCAGGCATTGTGTTTAATTCTAATGGGAAAATAGTTTTCTCATCGATTAAAGTATTTTCTACTACTTTATTATTTACTGTATCCCAAGCCCAAACACTTGCATTCCCTAATGGTGGTTGACCATCTTCTGTTGGTAAATACTTCTCAACTTCTGGTAAAACGATTGGCAAATGTTTGTTCTCAATCATTTTAGGCAATCCATTCACATAGTAAACTGGGAATGGTTCTCCCCAATAACGTTGACGAGAGAAAACAGCATCACGTAAACGGTAATTCGTTTTTCCCGCTCCTTTTCCTAATTCTTCTAAAGCAGCAATTGCATTAGCTGTTGCCTCTTTATACCCTAATCCGTTTAAGAAATCAGAGTTTTCAAGTACAAAACCTTCTTTTTCAGCAAATGCTTCTTCAGAAATGTCTTGGTTGAATATATTTTTAATTGGAATATTAAAGTGCTTTGCAAATGCATAGTCACGACTATCTCCAGCTGGAACAGCCATAACAGCACCTGTACCATATCCTGCTAATACGTAATCTCCAATCCAAATCTCAATTGGTTCTTTTGTAAAAGGATGTTCAGCATAAGCTCCTGTGAATACTCCCGAAATAGTTTTAACATCAGCCATACGGTCGCGCTCACTTCTTTTAGAAGTAGCCTCGATATAAGCCTCTACTTGTGCTTTTTGTTCTGGAGTTGTAATTTTCTTTACTAAATCGTGCTCTGGTGCTAAAGTCATAAAACTTACACCAAATACAGTGTCAGGACGTGTTGTAAACACTTCAATTGTATCTTCTCCTTCTTTTAAATCAAAAGTAATAGAAGCTCCTACAGATTTTCCAATCCAGTTACGTTGACTTTCTTTGATACTCTCTGTCCAATCTAATGAATCTAATCCTTGTAATAGTCTTTCAGCATAAGCAGAAATACGCATACTCCATTGCTTCATTTTCTTGCGAACTACAGGATGTCCTCCACGCTCTGATAAACCGTCTTTAATTTCGTCATTCGCCAAAACAGTTCCCAATGCCGGACACCAGTTTACTTCTGTTTCTGCTAAATACGTTAAACGGTATTGCAATAAGATAAATTCTTTTTCATCAGCTGATAATGCATTCCATTGCTCTGCAGTGAATACATCAATATTATCAGCACATACAGCCTCTACTTTACTATTTCCTTCTTTTTCAAAAACAGCAACTAATGTTTCGATAGATTCTGCTTTATCAGTACTCTTATTGTACCAAGAGTTAAACAATTGGATAAAAATCCATTGTGTATGCTTGTAGTAATCAGCATTTGAAGTACGTACCTCGCGACTCCAATCAAAAGAGAAACCAATTTTATCAAGCTGTTCTCTATAACGAGCAATGTTCACTTCTGTAGTAACAGCTGGATGTTGACCAGTTTGAATAGCATATTGCTCAGCAGGTAAACCAAAACTATCGTACCCTTGTGGGTGAAGAACATTAAACCCTTTATGACGTTTGTAACGTGCAAAGATATCAGATGCGATGTACCCAAGTGGGTGACCTACGTGAAGTCCTGCACCTGATGGGTAAGGAAACATGTCTAACACATAATACTTTGGCTTGTCAGAGTTATTTTCAGTTTTGAAAGTTTGATTTTCTCTCCAAAATTTCTGCCACTTAGCTTCAATTTCGTTTGGATTATATTTCATACTATTAATATATATATTCAATTCAACAATCTCATTGTGTGCTCCGATAATACGAAAAAACACGTCAATTCACGCAAAAATAAACTATATTTATAACAATTAGAAAACTTTAAGCGTTATTGTCTTAGAAAAACATTTTTGTTTGCTATTTTTACGCACTTAAATTCTAATCTATGGCTAGTTCGTACGAAAAATACCAAAAGCGAAAATTACTTTCGTCTTATTTTTCAGTCATTCTCAGTATTTTCTTGGTTCTCTTTTTATTAGGGACCCTAAGTTTATTTGTTATTAACTCTAAAAAAATCTCGGATAATTTTAGAGAAAACATCCCTATGACCATCTTTTTTGAGTCAAACACAGCTAAATCTGACTTAAATAAGTTTGATGCTAAACTTTCTGAAGTCAATTACATCAAAGATTACAAGTTTGTCTCTAAAGAAGAGGCGGCTACTAATCATAAAGAAGCTTTGGGTGAAGATTTCGTTGAGTTCTTAGGTTTTAATCCTCTACAGGATTCCTTTGACTTACATTTAAAAGGTGATTATGTCGTAAGAGATAGCATCGAAAACATCATTACAGAACTACAAACGACTAAGTCTATAAGTGATATTACTTATGACAAGCAATTGGTAGATCTTGTGAATGACAACATTAAAAAAATTACTAATTGGGTTTTAATAGCGGCAGGATTGTTGGCTCTTATCTCTATGTTGTTAATTAATAGTTCACTAAGACTATTAATTTACTCAAGCAGATTCACTATCAAGACAATGCAAATGGTTGGTGCTACAAAACGCTTCATTAGAAGACCGTTTATTTGGCATAGCATGAAACTTGGATTCATCGGTTCTTTCTTAGCAATTGCT
>JASLGC010000343.1 GCA_030150335.1 Flavobacterium sp. | reverse complement strand
AAAATAGAGGAAATGGCTAAAGGGAAAGTATAAGATTCTGCTTTAGCATTTTTTACCGAGGTTGCAATCAGTACAAATTCTTCCTCCTGTTATTTTGTGATGCAAATGTATTAACTATTTTATAATCAAAGCAAATATTTTCGAGATTTATATTAATGTTAACTATTGTTTTTTTGTTAGCATCGAAAAACAACTGTAATAATTATTAACGAGTAGTAAAATATAGATTAAAGAAATATTACAAAATATGGAGTTTTTTTAAAGAATCGTTAAAAATACCAATATAAATTATCGGTATCTTATTTGAACATCTATTTTTTGCTACATTTGCTGCGTATTTATATACTTAAAAAACAAAATACATGAGATTACATAACATAGAAGACCAAAAGTCATTGACACCTCAATTAGCGTTAGATTTTTTGAAAGATGGGAATAAAAGGTTTGTTGATAATCTCAAAGCGCATAGTAATTTGCTTGAGCAAGTTAATGATACAAAGGGAAACCAATTCCCTTTTGCTATTATATTAAGTTGCATAGATAGTCGTACTTCTGCAGAGTTGATTTTTGATCAAGGACTTGGTGATATTTTCAGTACAAGAATAGCTGGAAACGTTTTAAATGATGACATTATTGGATCAATGGAGTTTGCTTGTAAATTGGCGGGTTCTAAGTTGATTGTTGTTTTAGGACATTCTCATTGCGGTGCAATAACAGGGGCTTGTAACGGTACTAAATTAGGACACTTAACTGATTTATTGGCTAAAGTAGAGCCATCGATAGCGCATGTTAAAGAAACGTATCCAAATAAAGATATCAAATCAAAAGAGGCAATAGATTTAGTTTCTTTTCACAATGTAGAATATACAATTGATCATATATTGAACAGAAGTTCAGTATTAAAGGAGATGTATAACGGTGGAGAGATTGGTATTGTAGGGGCTTTTTACAAAGTAGAGACTGGAGAAGTTGACTTTGTGAAGGAAATGTTTATCAATAAAGAATAATATTATTTTGAAGCATAACGAGTTTTATAAAAAAATTCTTGATAATAATAAAGCATGGGTAGAGGAGAAGCTTTCTTTGAATCCAAATTATTTCAAGAGACTTTGTGAACGTCAAACTCCACCATTGTTATGGGTAGGTTGTTCAGACAGTAGGGTTCCTGCGAATGAAATTATTGGTGCTGAACCAGGAGATGTATTTGTTCATAGAAATATAGCAAATATGGTGATTCACTCAGATATGAATATGCTTAGCGTACTCGATTATGCTGTTAATATCTTAAAAGTAAAGAATATCATTGTCTGTGGACATTATGGTTGCGGCGGTGTGTTAGCTGCAATGAAAAATGAATCTTATGGATTGTTAGACAATTGGATTCGCCATATTAAAACAGTTTACAGATTACATAACGTTGAGTTGGATCAAATTGAGGATGAAACAGTTCGTTTTAATCGATTTGTAGAACTTAATGTTCAAGAACAAGTTTATGATTTAGCAAAAACATCTATTGTACAAGGTGCTTGGGCAAGAAAACAAGAGTTAAGTATACACGGATGGGTATATGGGCTAAACTCTGGTTATGTTACCGATTTAGAGGTTAATGTAACAAGTAATCAAGACTTAGATGAAGTATATCAACTTCGTTTCAAAAAAATCTAATTATCGTCTAAGTTTTCATTAAAAGACGTAGGCAATAAAGCAGGTATAAACTTCAATATTATCGGGAGTAATATAGTTCCTCCAGGTAATAAGAATATAGCAAGAGAAGGAATGGTTTTAATGATTTCAATCGTTTGTTTTTTTACCATTTTTTTCTCTTCTGTATTCAGTTCTCTATGAGTTGAATCCATGACTAACTTAGTCAATTGTGTGTTTTTCTGGAACTCCTTTACTATTCGGTCCTTATTTCGAATTAATAAGTTCTTGATGTAACTTGATGAGTTTTCTACAACGTTGTCAAATAAGTTGCTCGATCTTAAATAGTAGTAGTCGTTATTTCTTTTGGCTACAAAACTTAAAAAGCAAATTTTACTATCTTCTAATTCTTCTTCTTTTTCAGTGAATTCAATATATATTGCTCTGATGTAAGAAGGGATGATAATCTCTTTTGTATCATTGTTCCATGAATTGCAAATAACAAAGTCAGATATAAAGTTTACTTCTAAAGGAGAAGGATACTTTTGTCGTTCTTCAAGCGTCGCGGTATTCATTGATTTTTCTAAAAAGCCAATTAATTTATTGTCAGAATCACTTCTTGGGTCTTTTTGCTCTTTGAATGTAGTGATAATGGTAGTAAGGCTTTCTGCCATATAACTACTGTAGATATTTGGATTAGATTCTTTATTGATAAATGCTTCAAAAGCTAAGATATCAATGGAAAGAAGAATCATGTTCAATACGAAATCATTACTTTTTGATTGAGAGAAAAAGTGATCTTTCATTCTCAATGTAAAAATACTTTCTAATTGAGAGTAAGGATTCTTATCCGAAAAAAAGGAAGTAAAGATATTATCCTTATGAGGGATTAGTAATTGGTAGAATGCAATTAATTTTGATATAAAATCATCTATTGTATTATCTGGATGTTTGATAAAATACACTTTTTCCAAAAGTTGTAAATAACAAACTTTAGAAAGTTCTTCTTGTGTGTACTTAAATTTTCTAAAGGCAGCGGGTAGTTCATTTATATCTATTGCACCAAAACTAAAACCTATTGTTCGTATAGTATGACTAATTTTCTCATAGTCGTTACTTGGAAAAATAGCAAAGCTATCATGTTCAGAAAAATACTTTTTAATCCAACCAGATGTAGATGGGTTCATTTTATGTCGTTTTTATAATAAAGAAAAGTGGTAGCAAAAGCCACCACTTACCATTTAACTTGTTTTTCAATTGCCTTAATCATTTCAGAGGCAATATCCTTATTCGTAGCTCCTTCAATTCCTTCTAATCCAGGAGATGAATTAACTTCTAATAATAACGGACCTTTTGCAGAACGGATGATGTCTACCCCAGCAACTTTTAAATTCATTGCTTTGGCAGCTTTTATTGCAATCTTTTTCTCTTCAGGAGTAACTTTTAT
>JASLGC010000342.1 GCA_030150335.1 Flavobacterium sp. | reverse complement strand
ATCTAACTATGCTGTTACTCCAAATTGTTTAGATGCCTATTTAAAATCATTTTTAAAAGCTAGTGCATAAATATTAGCATGACTAATAGATGAGCTTTCGTTTTATCTATAGGACAGGAAATAAAGCACATTGAATGGAACTAATTAAGTATTGTAACATATTTGAAGAATATCTGTAAAATATATAAGCAGTAATTTTAGAATTACTGCTTTTTTTGTACTTACTTGTATTTGATCTTCTCGATTATTATAATACTTAGCGAATAATTAATGATAAATTAAAAAATAAAATTTGATTAACACAAATGATAAATTAAGTTAATGAATATGCTTTATTTGAAGAATTTTCATTATTTTTACTCTGAATCAAACGATTCCAATCATAGTTTAAAACTTTCCGAATAAGGTGCTCACAACAATCCAAAAAAGTGAACATCCCTATACATAAAGCATACGGTATAAAAGAAGTTACCCCTCTTTCTCCACAATATGAACAGAATATTTTCCTTATAAAGGTATCTAAACAAGACAAAAGGCTGCAAATTGATTAATTTGTAGCCTTTTATATTTGACTTAGATAGTTATCTGTTTTAAAAGTGCCAAAAATATAAATATCTAATTAGGTGCGCTATCTCACAAAAATCTTTTTTTTCTTCTTTTCATCCTTTGCTCAAAACTCAATTCTTCATAATCTATCTCTTGGTTATTGTTTAAAAAATTAAACAATGATACAAACTCATAATTATCAACATCGGTAGTATCAGAATACAAGTACTCAAATATAGGATTTATTTCAATAGGTTCAATTGCTTTAGCTTGTTGAGAAGGTACTAAAATTGAATTGGTATGGCCCTCCTTGCTACTCCATTTTTTATTTAGTGTATTTGCAGATAACTCTTTACTTAAATTAGAGCCTTTGTAGACACTTTTTGAATTATGGTCGATAAAAGTTACACCATAGATACGATTGTCTTTGTTTTGAAAGATAACAACGTTTATTCCATGATTTAAAAGTTCTCCTTTAAATTCCTTTAATGAGTTTGTTGTATTAAACGCCACTTTGATTGTATCTTTAAGATTCTCTTTACTAGGTAAAGATTTTAGTCTTTCTTTTGATGCTTTAAAGTGACTTTCAAGATTTTGATAGCTTGCATTTTTCACAAAAAGTGAGGCCTTAAACGGATTACTTACCTTCTCTCCTATTTCATTTAATGCAAAATATACTAAACCTTGTTTTGTTTGTCCGTTGTAAATAGCCTCTACTCTTTCAGCTCTGATATTAAATAGTGATAATAAAGCATTATAACTTGTTAAACTATCATAGTTATAATACTTGGGCAGATATCGTATTACTGAGTCTATTTGAGCTTTTAAATTATGTTTGGTATTATCAACAGGGGTAAACTGAATTTGTTTAGATTTCTCCTTTGTTTGATTTATAGAAGAAGTAAGTTTAAACTTCTTTTCAATTTCACGACAAACTTTCATTGATTTTAGATAATCGTATTTATCATCAATTTTCTTTCCCTTTAAGTCAGTGCAAACTGTGACTATATGGATATGTTCTCTTTCTATATCATTATGCTTATAGACAATGTAAGGTTGATTTTTATAGCCCACACTATCCATGTACTGTTGGGTGATTTCACTTAAAGTCTCATCTGTTAATTTATCATTAGGATTGGGATTTAAAGAGATATGTCTCACAATCTTTTCTGTATTGTTATTTAAAAGTAAATAGGGTTCTAAATGTTTGTAAAGTTGAGTGATATAGTTTGATGTGCTAGTTGGTTCAGGCAAGTTGTTTGTAAACAAAATGGTGCTTTGTCCTTTATCAACTTTTAATTGATTGTAGGACAAAGCTCCAATAAGATTACTTCCTTTGCCAATCTTAGCTATCATAACTTATAGATTAGTATTAAGATACTTCTCTTCAAACTCTTTGGTTAACTTGATAATGTAATAGCAAAGTTTTGATAAGTCCTTGGTATACTCTTCAAGTTTTGAGATAGAACGTTTCGCTTTATCTTCAGAGAAGTATTGATTGCATAGCTTTACAATCTGGTTGTAGTTCACCCCGACTGCTCTAAATTGATTAAATAGTTTAGTAAGTGTTGCATGATATTGCAAAGCAGCAACATCTACTTTGATTGTTTTAACTTGTCTATCTAAAAGCATAGAAACAAGAAAGCTTGCTTTGTTTGTCATTCCTGAAGATGTAAATAAAGCAAGCAAGCGTTGATTTTCAGATTCGGAGAGTCTGAAAACATGTCTGTATTTTTTAGGATTGGATTTTAGTTTTCTTCCTCCTTTATTTTTATTGGTAGTTTGCATAGTTTCTTATCTTGAGTCTTGTCAAAATAAGAAATACTTATATCGTTAAACTTCTAGTAGTAGTTAATGGTTGTATTTGGAATTTAATAATACTACTTTTATAAAAAGAGTTTTACATTTTATAAAATATGAATCAAGATTGGTCAATTCTAATTCAAAGATATGGTAAAGAAGGAGCTAGAGCAAAGTTTGAAGAAATTTGTGGAAGCTTACTTAAAAAAAAATACTCAAATACTTTAGTTAGATCTATAGAAGCAAATCCTGGTGATGCTGGAATAGATATATATATTGGAGTAATAACAGAGAAAATAGACGTAATACAATGTAAGTTCTTTAGTGAGGGAAGAATAGGTGATTCTCAAAAAAATCAAATTAGAAAGTCTTTTAAAACTGCTATTGAATCAGAAGAATATAAATCTAAAAGCTGGACCTTATGTGTAAATGTCTTGTTAAATTTAGATGAATCGAAATGGTGGGAAACATGGAGAAAAACTAATGAGAAAACCTATAATTTACCACCTAACTTTATTAAATTATTAGACGGAAACACATTAATTGATCTTCTTAAAGAACAGCATTTATATAATACAGCCTTCGAGTTAGAAGAAAAAAACAAAATAGATGAAATCTATCAAGCAGTAGCTGCTAAAACTACTCCTATAAATAATAATTTTGATTTCAAATCAGAATTAAAAAATACATCTTATGCACTTGTACTTGTAAAAAATCATATTGAAGACAAAATAAACACACATATTACAAGAAAGGAAACAACAGAAATTATCAATTGGATAAAAACAGATTTAGAACATAATCAAAATAATATTTTAATACTAACTGGTGATAAAGGAACTGGAAAATCTGGTATTCTTAAAGATGTTTATAATCAACTTAGTATGGAACAAAACTATATACTAGGGATAAAAGCAGATAAGTATTATTGTACAACACTTAATAAATTAGAAATAAAACTATTTGACAATAAATTTACATTTGATAATCTATTAAATATTAGTTTAGAAAAGAAAGAGCCATTAATTGTAATCATTGATCAGATAGATGCATTATCACTAACGCTTTCTTCTAATAGAGAATATATTGAAACCTATAATAAACTTATATTTAAATTACAACAATACAAGCATGTTAAAGTTATAATATCATGTCGTTCTTTTGATTTAAAATATGATGCAGAATTAGTAAGATATGCTTCAGAGGATTATAAAAAAATACAAGTAGAATTACTCCAAAGAGAAGATGTTATAAACACACTTCGCGCATTTGAACTTAATATTCCACCT
>JASLGC010000311.1 GCA_030150335.1 Flavobacterium sp. | reverse complement strand
AACCTTTTGTATCAATCCAATTCAGATCAAAATTACCTCCGTACATATCACAGAAATTCCTAAAATGATTGAAACTTCCTTCTATCATTTTGTTTATAATTAAATGGTTATAAATTTCTTTAAGTCTGTTTTCATTAAGCTTGTGTTTAGGTATTGCGTTAAGATAGGCATCTTGTTTATCCCATTCATTCTGTTGAACTTCTCTTATTTTTTGATATTCTTGCTCAATTTCAATTAGCTTATTTTGATGTTCTAACGCTAATTCTTCATTCATTTCTGTTTGAAATCTTAGTATTCTATAGCCTTCTATTTCTCTCGCTATATAGTAAAAATAATCATCTAATCGATTCTGAATACTATTTTCATTCTCTATAGGTATCTTGTGAAAATTTGCTTCACACTCTGCTTCATATTTTGCTCTTGCTCTTTCTATAAATATATCTACAAATCGGTTTTCAACTTCTTGCATAGCAATATCAGAAACTAATGAACGTACTTCTTCATCTGTCTTTAGTAAAGTGAGTAATTGTTCTTTAAATTTTTTATCAGTCATAATCTTAAAAACTTAGTTCAGGGATTAAATTAGATGCTTCTTTCATTTTTTCATCTACTATCTTAGCATAAATGGCAGTAGTGCGTATTTCACGATGTCCTAAGCGTTTAGAAACTGTGTAGATATCCGCACCATTCTCAAGTAGAAGAACAGCGTTCGTATGTCTTGCACTATGGAAAGTAATATGCTTTGAAATACCAGCCTTATTACACCATAGAACAATAGCGTTGTTATATACAGCAGAATACTTTAAACCTATAAATACGCGATCCATATTACCTTTGCGTTCTCCTAATAACTCACGAGCTTGTTTAGAGATATAAAGATACTCAACACCATCTGTTTTTTCTTGTCTGAAGTTTACACGACTTGTGTTGTCTTCATCACGTACCTCTGACCAGGTCATTGTATTGATATCTGACCAACGCAAGCCTGTAAGACAGGAGAATAAGAAAGCACGCTTTAATACCTCATACTTACATTCTGTATTGGCTAATTCTTGCAACTCATTAAACGTTAAGTATTCTCGTTGACTTTCAGCTTGTTCAAATGATTTAGCTTTAGAGGCATAGTTTAAGGCTAAGTAACCTTCATCAAATGCGGAACGCAAGCAAGCTTTAAACTTGTTGAAGTAGGAGTATTTAGAATTTAGAGATAAAGGGAGATCACTCTTAGTTCGTGCCTCTTTATCGAAATAAGTACGCACACGTTTTACAAACTTCTCATCAATATCATCAAAGATAGTATTAGGAGAAATGCAACGCTTTAAATGAACCATTGTAGCAGTCCAATTACCGTAGTTCTTAGGACTTGATTTTTTTTCCTCTGTTTTCTCGATAAAATAATCTAAGAAGCGTCTTTTTCCTTTACTAGTATTTTTAAGGTCAAATTTACCTTGATAATACTCCGCTTCTCTAATTGCTAGAAGTTTTTTAGCTAATAAAAGTGTTTCTTTATTTTCTTTTTTTTCATTAGCATTCTTAGGTTCACAATACAAGTATAATTTTAGATTTTCGTACTCTCTAATATGTTTGCGTTTACCTTCTGATGTAACCTCTGATCCTTTGTAATATTCAATGGCAAGATTTATTGTTCCGTTTTTTAATTTACGTTCTATAAGTGTTATTTTCATAAGTGGTACATTTGTACAGATTAAGATTTAAAAACAGTACTAAATCAGTACATCATCGGATACAAAAGTAAACAAAAAGAAAAGACTATCAAGTATAAAAACCTGATAGTCAATCAAAAGAAAGTATATCTCACTAAGAGAAAGATAATTTATTTACCGATACAGAAGTTTGCGAATATATTCCCAAGAAGTTCATCATTAGTCACTTGACCAGTGATTTCACCAAAGAAATAAAGGGCTTGACGAATATCTATTGCCATTAAATCAGCAGATAAATTCGTTTGTAATCCCCATTTCACTTTCTCGATTTCTTCCAATGCTTTAAGCAATGAATCGTAGTGACGGGTATTCGTTACAATCGTCTCATTATTACGCAAAGCACCAGTATTTACAAACCCTAAAAGTGCTTGCTTCAACTCATCTACTCCAATATTTGTCTTAGCAGACATCAACATCAAGTTCTCGATATTAGCATTATAAAGATCAATTTGTTCATTTGTCAACAAGTCTTTCTTATTACACACCACTAATAATGGTTTTAGAGGATATTTGTTTTTCAACTTCTCCAACTCCACTTTTATACTATCTAACGACTCCGTATTCAACTTAGCACCATCAATCAAATAAATTACCACCTGAGCAGCCTCTATTTTTTCAAACGTCTTTTGAATTCCAATGCTTTCCACTACATCTTTCGTTTCGCGGATTCCAGCAGTGTCAATGAAACGGAAACCAATTCCGTCTATCACTAATTCATCTTCTATCGTGTCACGAGTTGTTCCTGCAATGTCAGAAACAATCGCACGTTCTTCGTTAAGCAAAGCGTTCAACAACGTAGATTTACCTACGTTTGGTTCCCCAACAATTGCTACAGGAATACCGTTTTTAATTACGTTACCCACTGCGAAAGAGTCAATCAAACGTTTTAAGACAAACTCAATGCGGTTAATCAATTCTCTAAACTGTGTACGGTCTGCAAACTCTACATCTTCTTCTGAAAAGTCAAGTTCTAATTCAATCAAAGAAGCGAAGTTTAACAACTGCTCTCTCAATAAAGCGATTTCACTTGAAAACCCTCCACGCATTTGTTGCATAGCAATTTGGTGACTTGCCTCATTGTCCGATGCAATCAAATCTGCTACTGCTTCTGCTTGTGATAAGTCTAACTTTCCGTTTAAGAAAGCACGCATAGTAAACTCCCCCGCTTGTGCCATTTTAGCACCTTTTCGCAAGCATAGTTGAATAATCTGTTGCTGAATAAACGTTGACCCATGACAAGAGATTTCAACCGTATTTTCACCTGTATAAGAGTTTGGCCCTTTAAACAATGAAATCAACACTTGGTCCAATACGCGATCACCATCCACTATATGTCCTAAGTGAAGTGTATGCGTTTTTTGTTTAGTCAAGTCTTTATTTTTAATCGAGCGAAAAATACCGTTTACCAACGTAATAGCGTCTTTTCCCGATACTCGTATAATGGCGATTGCACCCGCACCCGAAGGCGTTGCTAAAGCAACAATCGTATCTTGTAATATCATATATATCCGAAATTATGACGCAAAGATAATATTTATTCATCCAAATGTAATTATTCGCCTTTCACTTCCCTTTAAAAGTTTACATTTTGACGTTTTATTGCTTTTTTTCTTGTTTTTAATGAATTATTTATAACAAAATGAGGGACAGTAAATCATCAGTTTTTAATCATTAAACAGGCAAAAAAAGCCTGTTCGGACATTAAAAACCACTACTACTCTCTTAATCGAACCACCTATTTACAATACTTATTATCAAAGAGTTGACTTATTTTTATTTTATTTCTAAAATTAGTCCTTCTTTAATTTCTAAGTCAATCACAAGCTCTTAAATTATCATAAAAAGAAAGAAATATCAACAGCTATACCCCTTAACCTTTTGTATTGTATTCGAGCATTTTAAAGACTTTACAAGTTTTTAAGCAAAAAATATTATCAAAAAATAAAGTTTATTCTTACCTTTATACAAAACATAACAATCACGTACTATGAAAAAAATATTATTCCCTACGGACTTCTCTGAAACAGCAAACAACGCTTTAATTTACGCATTGAGAATGGCTGAAAACCAAAAAGCAACTCTTTTTGTTCTTCACGCTTATGAAATGCCTGTAATTTCTGCTACTGCTAACCCAGTAATGGTTCAGGATGTATATAAAACAATTGAATTGAGCAACTTTGAGAACTTTAAAGACCAAGTTCCTCAAATCAGAGATATTGCGAAACAACACAATCTTGACCATGTACCAATGCACTTCATTTTAGAAGAAGGTTTCTTAAACACTATTTTGAAAAAACGTGTGAAAGAAGAAGATATTGACCTTGTGGTAATGGGAACTAATGGTAACTCTGGATTGGACAAAAAATTATTAGGTTCAAATACAGCTAATGCTATTGGAACATTAGACGTGCCTGTATTGAGTATTCCACATGATGCAATTTTTGACGGAATTAACTCTATCGCATTCACTACATTGTTTACTGCTCAAGATAAAGTAACACTTGAAAAAATATTAAAAATCGCTAAAGGTTTTGATGCTACTGTTAAGTGTGTACACGTAGCTACTGCTAAAGACAGAGTTGAAGCAAGCATTATCGAAAGCTGGAAAGCAAATTATAAAGATGAAAACGTTAAGTTTTACATCGTAGATAGTAATGATGTTGAAAAATCAGTATTTGAATTCTTAGATGCTGAAAACATTGACTTATTAGTATCTGTAAAAAGAAACAGAAGCTTCTTTGAAAAATTATTTACAAGTAGTATGACTAAGAAATTAAGTTACCACAACTACGTTCCTGTATTAGCTTTTCACGAAGAATAATATATAATTTAAGTAATGAAAAGTCGCAATATAATATTGCGGCTTTTTTTGTGTTCTATTTAGAAAAGAATATTTTTCAATAATAATATTCTTTTTGACTTACAATGGACGATGATTTAAAAAAAGTTGTAATTTGTGCGAAATTATTATTAAAAACAATGTCCCTATGAAAAACTATTTTCTCTACATCCTATTTTTTACATTATTTGTAGGTAGTTATAGTTATGCTCAAAAACTAGAAATTTATACAAACGACGATAAACAGGAATACCTTGGTTGTTTAAATTGTGACGCCAAAGATTCTAAATCTATATGGAATAATATGGGGCCTTATGGAAACTTATATAACAAAAAGTCCATTTGGAACAAATATGGTGTTTATGGTGATAATACAAGCAACTTATCTCCTTGGAATCCTCATGCAGAAAAACCACCAATCATTAAAAAAGATGGGGTAACGTATGGTTATTTCACATTGAATAAATTTATTGGTAAGCGCGTTGAAATTAGTTTAACACGTATGCTTTATGACTACTATCTTGACATCAGAGAAGATGTAACGAAATGGTCTAAAACTGCTGCCAGCGAAATTACTTCAACAACCGAAGAAGCAAAGAAAGTGGCTAAGCCAACAAAATAATTTTTTAAGCGAGTATTTTACCAATACTCGCTTTTTTATTTTTGCTTGTTTTTCAATTTTCAAAGATGGACTATCTAATTATTACACTTTTAACCTAAAAACAGTATAAAACACCACAATTGATAACAATTAGATAACATAGAAAATGATGTTAGTGTGAAAATCATCAGATATTTTTACACATAAGGCTTACAACTATTTGTAGTGAAAAAAGCCATAAATATCAACATATTCCATTTTCTATGAGAAAAAACTTACTGACACCTATGCTGTCTGCTCTTTTTCTATTCTTGTTCACAGGAATAAACAATAGTTACAGCGCACATTCCCCATCAAATATTTTTGATAACAGGACAAGCAATAACCTACCTATTGACACCTCAACTATTCAGTTTACTAATTTAGAAACAGAATATGATGGTACGCCTAAACAAATCATTGCTCAAAACATTCCAAATGGGGTAAGCATTACCTATACCCCCGACAATCTCGTTGATGCTGGTGATTACCAAGTCACCGCTGCTATCTCTTACGAAGGACGGATAATTGATGCTGTGGTTCTTCAACAAAAAATTAATAAGACAAATTATCCACGTACATTCACACTCAGGAAAAAAGAAGTGATCTACAACGGACAACCTCAGTCCCTTACTATGACAGGAAATGCTCCTGATTCTACAACTATCAAATTTTTCAACAACACACAAACAAATGTGGGTACGTACACATCCCATGTATTCCTATTCAATAAGAACTACAAGTTGTCGATTAGAAATACTACATTCACCATCAAAAAGGCTAAAATTGACTTGAGTGGTATCCGATTTCCTTCTATCACTACACCTTATAATGGAGAGGAGAAAACACTCACGCTTACTGGCACACTCCCCCCTGGTGTACGAGTTTATTATGTAAACAATTCCCACAAGGAGGCTGGAACATATAAAGCTAAAGCCTATCTATTTGGTGGTAATAACTACGAGTCTGTCGTGCTCGAAAGTACACTTAGAATAACCGGTAGATCTGCTCCTGCCGAAGTTCCTCCTTCTGTAAGTCATTTGCAACTATGGAGTCGTGAAGTTGAATATAAATTAGACGACAAAGAGCCTATCAAATCACTATTAATTGCTGGAAATATTCCTCCTGGGGTTAAGGTACAGTACTTGAACAATAGGCTTCAATACCCTGGGACTACCCTGGTATGGGCACTGTTATATTACAATGATAAGATAATCGATATCAAAGAGTCATCTATCACAATTAAACCAACTACTATTCCTTCCTTCAGATTTACAAGTGGTAAATTTGAATATGAATACGACAAAAAAAGAGATGAAGGATATTATTATAGCATAGACAGAATAGACAAGCTACCAAGAACAGTAAGAGCTGAGTATTTTGATAATTTTCAAAACAATGCAGGCGAGTATTTTGTCAGTGCTTATATAGCTGGACCAGGGTTTGTCTCGGCTGTAAGACCTTCCAGCTTTACAAGACCAAACTTAACTATTTCTCGCACATCTCTCCCTTCTATTGATTTTGAAAATGCGACGGTTGCTTATAATGGCGAAAAAAATTCTATACTTATTAACGAAAAGAAGTTCAAACTTCCAAAAGGTGTTTTTATTACTTATGTCGGAAATGAACAGTCAAAACCCGGAAATTATATCGTTAGAGCGGTGATTAACGGTGGTCAAAATTATTTTAGCCAAACGAAAACCGCGTATTTAACTATTACTGGAGAGGAAGAAAAAACTTCTCCTCCATCTTTAGATAATGTGGTATTTAATGATTTAGAAACTGCTTATACAGGGAACCCCATTTCTCTTACAGCTTCTAATATACCTGAAGGGGTAACTGTTTCCTACAATCTACAAAGTGCTACAGAAATCGGAAAATACACAATTATAGCTACTTTCTACTTTGACAATGAAGAAATTGGTACTAAAGAAGCAATCCTTAATATTATTGCACCAACACCACAAGGCCCAGATTTAAACAAGGTTATTTTCGAAAACAAAACGGTGGATTATAATGGTAACGCTCATTCTATTGAGGCTACTAATATTCCTGAGAACACAACGGTTACTTATAGCTATAATACCTTTGTGAACGCTGGTACTTATACGATTACGGCTACATTTCACTGGGAGGGTAAGGACATTGAAACTAAAAGAGCTGTTCTTCAAATTAACAAAATAGCGATTGGTAATTTAGTATCGTTACGCAAGAAAACAGTGAACTACACCGGTGAACCTCAAACTCTTTTATTAACAGGTACGCTTCCAGAAGGCACTACTGCTACTTATACTAACAACACCCATACAGATGCTGGAGTGTACAAAGTGAGTGTCACAATTACGGGTAAGAATTACAAAGATTCTACTCGCAATACGGAATTGATTATTAATCCTGCAAATATTGGTTCAGTTTATTTGAAAAATACAACTGTATTTTATGATGGTACTCCAAAATCAATTCTTGTCAATGGATTGATTCCTCCTGGTCTTACAATTACTTATCAAGGCAATGAACAAACGGAAATTGGCAAGTATATTATCACAGCGACGCTTGGAGGTAATCCCAATTACCGTGAACTTGTATTACGTGCTTCACTCACAATTATAGAAGATTTACCTCCTCCTATTCCACCTATCACTGATGAGATTCTCTTTGCAGACAAAACGGTGGATTATAATGGAGAAAGTCAGTCTATTGTAGCTACCAATCTTCCAGCAAAAGTCGGTGTTAGTTATAGCACTAATACGTTCACAAACGCTGGTGTGTACTTAGTTACGGCTAAGTTTTACTTCAACAATCGAGTAATTGACACAAAGACTGCTACGTTTATAATTAATAAAATTCCTTTTGAACAGGATATTTCTTTTGATGATAAAGAAGTTGTTTATAATGGCCAATCACATGCTCTTCTTCTCTCAAGCGATATTCCTACTGGCGCTGAAGTGACGTATGAAAACAATGTGCATATAAAGGCTGGAGTTTATGAAGCTATTGCAACCGTTGAAGCTACTAATCACAAGGAAATCTTGAAGGCAAATCTTATTATCCAAAAAGCCATTATTGAGAATGTCGTCCTTGAGGATACATCATTTGTTTATGACGGTACACCAA
>JASLGC010000309.1 GCA_030150335.1 Flavobacterium sp. | reverse complement strand
TCTAATCGAGCTCATAAGAAATCTGCGAGAATTGTAGGAGAAGTTTTAGGTAAATATCACCCACATGGAGATACCTCAGTATACGACGCTATGGTGCGTATGGCTCAGGATTGGAGTATGCGTTATTTACTTGTTGATGGTCAAGGTAACTTTGGATCTGTAGATGGAGATAGTCCTGCGGCGATGCGTTATACGGAGGCAAGAATGAAGAAAATGTCTGAGGAGATTCTTGCTGACATCGAAAAAGAAACAGTTGACTTTCAATTAAACTTTGATGACACTTTAGAGGAACCTAAAGTAATGCCTACGCGTATTCCAAACTTATTGGTGAATGGAGCGTCTGGTATTGCAGTAGGTATGGCTACTAACATGGCACCTCACAACTTGTCTGAAGTGATTGATGGTACATTGGCTTATATCGATAATAACGATATCGAGATTGATGAGTTAATGAACTATATCAAAGCTCCTGATTTCCCAACAGGAGGTATTATTTACGGTTACGAAGGTGTTCGTGAAGCTTTCAAAACAGGTCGTGGACGTGTAGTAATGCGTGCTAAAGCAAGCTTTGAAGAAGTTGACGGACGTGAAAGTATCATTGTAACAGAGATTCCTTTCCAAGTTAATAAAGCAGAAATGATTAAGAAAACTGCTGAAGCTATTAACGATAAGAAAATTGAAGGAATCGCTACTATCCGTGATGAGTCTGACCGTAACGGTATGCGTATTGTTTACGTTTTAAAACGTGATGCAGTGCCTAACATTGTATTAAATACGCTTTATAAATATACTCAATTACAATCATCATTTAGTGTTAACAACATTGCTTTGGTTAATGGACGACCACAAATGTTAGATTTAAAAGAATTAATCTACCATTTCGTTGAACATAGACACGATGTTGTAACTCGTCGTACGCAATTCGAATTAAGAAAAGCTGAAGAGAGAGCACATATCTTAGAAGGATTAATCATTGCATCTGATAATATTGATGAAGTAATTGCATTAATTCGTGCTTCAAGTAATGCTGATGAGGCAAGAGCTAAATTGATTGAGCGTTTCGGATTATCTGAGATTCAAGCTAAAGCAATTGTTGAAATGCGTCTTCGTCAATTAACAGGACTGGAGCAAGATAAATTGCGTGGTGAGTATGAAGAAATCATGAAATTAATTACTTATTTAAGGGAGTTGTTAGCAAGTAAAGAGCTAAGAATGAACGTAATTAAAGAGGAGTTAATTGAAGTAAAAGAGAAATTTGGTGACGAACGTCGTTCTGTAATTGAATACGCAGGAGGAGATGTAAGTATCACTGACTTAATCGCTGATGAGCAAGTAGTAATTACTATTTCTCACGCTGGTTATGTTAAGAGAACACCGTTATCAGAATACAAAACACAAAATAGAGGAGGAGTAGGACAAAAGTCTGCTGGTACAAGAGATCAAGATTTCTTAGAGCATATGTATGTTGCTACTAATCACCAATATATGTTGTTCTTTACACAAAAAGGTAAATGTTACTGGATGAGAGTTTATGAAATTCCAGAAGGTACAAAAGCAAGTAAAGGACGTGCTATTCAAAACTTGATTAATATCGAGAATGACGATAAAGTAAAAGCATTTATCTGTACTCAAGATTTAAAAGACGAAGAATACATCAACAATCACTTTGTGATTATGGCTACTAAGCAAGGTCAAGTTAAAAAGACTCCATTAGAGCAATATTCTCGTCCACGTCAAAACGGTATTAATGCAATTACTATTAAAGAAGATGATGAACTATTAGAAGCTAAATTAACTGACGGTAAGAGTAAAGTATTACTTGCACTGAAATCAGGTAAATTAGTTCGTTTCGATGAGGAGAAAACTCGTCCGATGGGTAGAACAGCATCTGGAGTTCGTGGTATTACATTAGCAGATGAAAAAGACGAGGTAATCGGAATGGTATCTGTAAGTGATTTGAATAGTGAAATTCTAGTAGTTTCAGAAAACGGATATGGTAAACGTTCATCTTTAGATGAGTATAGAGAAACAAACCGTGGTGGTAAAGGTGTGAAAACAATGAATATCACTGAGAAAACAGGATTGTTAGTATCTATTAACTCTGTTACAGATGTTGATGACTTGATGATTATTAATAAATCAGGTTTAACTATCCGTATGCGTGTATCTGATTTAAGAGTTATGGGACGTGCTACGCAAGGAGTTAGATTAATCAATATTAAAGGTACTGATTCAATCGCAGCTGTTTGTAAAGTAATGCGTGAAGATGACGATGAAATTATTGATGTAAATGTTGACGAGGAAGGAAATATCATTATGGATATTGATGCTGAGGATATTACAGATGAAACATCAGAAGATACAACAGGAGAAACTTTAGAATAGTAAATAGAAAAAAACTATATAAATATGAATAAAGGTTATGTTTACTTATTGTCAGCCTTGATGGTATCAGGGTTAACAATGGCTCAAAAAAAAGAACTTAAAGACGCTGAAAAAGCTGTTAAAAAAGGGAATGTTGTCGAAGCAAAAGCTGCACTTAAAGCTGTTGAAGCAGTTTTAGGAAATGCAAGTGATGCTGAAAAAGCACAATATTACGGTCTTCAAGGGAATTTAGCTTTTGCTCAAATCCAAAAAGATGTAGATGTTGATAACAATGTTGATGCTATTATTGAATCTTTCCGCAAACTAAATGAATTTGAATCTAACAAAGGAAGCAAAATCGTTAAGTTAGCAAATGAGGAGATTACAACAGTAGGAGCAAAAGTTGTTGGACAGGCTATTGAAGATAATGGTTCTCAAAATTATAAAGGAGCTACAAGACGTTTCACGCAAGCTTATGAATTAAACCCTAAAGATACAGTGTACTTATACTACGCTGCTTCTACAGCTATTAATTCTAAAGATTACGAAACAGCTACTAAGAATTATAAAAAATTAATTGATTTAGGATATAACGGAAGTGAATCTTACTATACTGCAGTTGAAAAAGCTTCAGGACAAGTACAAAGTTTTGGAAAAGACTCTAAAATGCGCGACTTAATGGTTAAACAAGGAACGCATACTGATCCAAAGTTTGTTAAGGAAGATTCTAAAAGACCTGAGATTGTTAAAAACTTAGCTTTAATCTATTACCAAGAAGGAAAGTATAGTGAAGCTGAAAAAGCAATTGAAGAAGCAAGAGCTACAAACCCTAACGATATGAACTTGTTGTTAACTCATATGGACTTGTACTTAAAGTCTAATAATATGGGGAAATACGAGGAGTTAGCAAAAGAGGCTTTAGCTAAAAATCCTAATGACGATGTATTATTGTACAATTTAGGAGTTACAAGTTTCCAAGCAGGTAAATTCGACCAAGCACGTAAATATTACGAAGATGCTATTCGTGTTAATCCTAAATCTGAGAATGCTTATTTAAACATGGCTTTCTTGAAATTACAACCAGATCAAGATATCACTAATGAGATGAATGGTTTAGGTTTATCAGCTGCTGATAACAAGAAATACGAAGTATTACAAAAGAAGAAACACGCAATGTATAAAGATGCGATGAATGACTTAGAAAAAGTTATCTCTATCAATCCTGAAAACGATGCAGCTATTTCTACTTTGAGAAACATTTACCGTGCATTAGAAATGAACGATAAATTAAAAGCATTAGATGCAAAAACAAAAAACTAATTTAGTTGATTGTTAATTATATAAAGACCACTGAATTACTTCAGTGGTCTTTTTTTATGCAATTTTTTATTTTAGTGAATCAGATAGTTATAAGAAGAAAGGTTAAGTAGCTGCCCATTGTTATGTATTCAATAATCCTCTTTCAGATTAAGATTAAGTTCATTTATTCAGTTTTTTAAACGTTTATATATTTTATACTGCTTAATGATTCGTGGTGATAATAACAAGAAAAGGGAAGCATATAGCATCCCTTTATTGTGTATTCAGTAATCTTATTTTTAGAGTTTTAAAACGTCTATCAATTAAATGCTATTAAGTGATTGGAGCTGCATATAAAAACAAAGGGAAGCATATAGCTTCCCTTTGTAATTTATTCATTATCCATATTTCGGATTTGATTTAATTTATCTTCCCAGATTTTCAAATCATCTCTATGCTTTTCAATGTTTTTGTAAACTTCTCTTACAAATGGATTGTCATTCGTAGGATTTTGAATATAAGCTAAGTTATTTTCCAGTTGCAAGATATTAGAGTGAATCTCATCTATTTTTCTGTGGATAAAAGTAGCTTCATTCTGAAGTCTTCTCTTGTCGTTAGACTCAAGTAGTGATTCCAAACGATTATTAAATTTAACAGCCTCTGTTTCACGTTTACTCAAGCTCAATTTATCAAATAGAACATCTAAAATCTTATTGAATTTACCTTCAATGAAACGCTTGTTTTGAGCTACACGTCCAAGGCTTTTCCAGTTGTTAATGTGGTTTTTAATCTCAGCTAAATCAGTTTTGTGATCTCCTGATAATTGAAAGCCTTTCATTAAGTCTAAATATTCTTTCTTTCTATTGTAAATTTCTTGTTCTTCTTGAATCTCACTATTCTTAATCGTGTGTAAACGATCGAAGTAATAGTTACAAGCGTCTTTAAATTCTTTCCACAATTGATCAGAATGTTTGCGTGGTACATGACCAATTAATTTCCAATCATCTTGTATTTTCTTCATAATAGGAGTAACTCTATCGAAGTCCTCACTATCTTTTAATTCTTGAGCTTTTGTAATTAAAGCAACTTTCTTAGCGTAATTTTCCTGTTGGTCTTTTTTAAGCTCTTTATAGAAAGCATTTTTACTGCTATTAAAGTTTCTTGTCGCAAGTTTAAATAAGTCCCAAACAGCCTCATTATTCTCAACAGGTACTTTACCAATAGAGAAGAAGCGTTGTCTTAATTCCTCAACTCGCTTAATTTCCTTTTGCCATACATTGTGATTAGTGATTTTTTGTTTAGACAATTTGTCTATTTCACTAATAATAGCAACTTTTAAGGTTAAGTTTTCTTTCTCAACTACGCGTAATTGATCAAAAAGAAGTTCTCTTTTATCATGTAGTTGTTTTGTAATATCGCTAAACTGTTCCCAGATTTGCTCTCTTATTTCTCTATCAACCGGACCAATCTCTTCTTTCCAAATACGGTGAAGTGTTTGAAGTTCTCTAAACGCTTTAATAACATCATGAGCAGATAATAACTCTTGTGCTCTTGCGATTAGTTTTTGTTTTTGTTCAAGGTTGTATTTAAAGTCTAAATCTCTTGATTCTCTATCTAAGTGAAGTTGATCGTAGAATCTTTCAATGTGGAAGTGGTAGTTATTCCAAACGTGGTTATACTTGTCTTTTGGGATAGCCCCAGCATCTTTCCACTCTTCTTTAAGTTCTGCTAATTGTTTTAGCGAATCTGTACCTTGCTCACTATTGTCCACTAATTGTTTTAGTTTCTCAATAATATCCAAGCGTTTTTCCAGATTTGTATTTAAGTTATTCTGTAATTGCTTATAGTATGCGTTTTTCAACGTTCTAAACTCATCATACTGTTTGTCAAATTCCAACTTAATAGGTAAGTGGTAATCAAAATCAGCTTCTGAAGCATCTGGATTCTCCTCTAAGAAAGTTTCTTTTTTAGCATCTGCTAATTCGTTGTATTTGCGTAAGAACTCTTTTTTGATTTCTTCAACAACATCTTTAATAGCGGTAACTTTATTATGCTTGATAAGTTTGTGAAGTTCTTCCGTTAGCTTTTCCATATCCAACTTTTCGTAATCAATCGTTGGGATGTTCACTTCCTCGTGTAAAGCTAAATCTTCTCCTTCTTCAGCATTAGAAGCGTTGATGGAATCAAGAGCTTTATCTTTATCAGTTGGGACAACCATACTTGAATTTGATTCCGGTTTTTGTCCATCTGCTTGCTCCTGCAGGTTATCATTCTTTTGTTCTAACATTTGTGAAAACTCTTTAGTTAAACAATAAATATAAAGTGCGATAAATACGGCACCTTCTCAAATTTAATAAAAAAAAATGAATAATAACGTTTTTTTACTATAAGATTAATAGTGGTTTTTATACTAATACTAATCTCTAGAAAATGGTCTATTCCAGATTTTATATGCTTTTTCTGCTTGTAACACTAACATTTCATAGCCATTTTTAACAGTTGCACCTTTTTCTTTCGCCAGTTTCATTAATGTCGTTTCTTCTGGATTATAGATTAAATCATAAACAATGTGTTTTGAAGTAATATATTCCATCGGAACCTCTGGATGTTGGTCAACATTAGGAAATGTGCCCACGGGTGTAGTATTAATAATAATCGTATGATTGCTTAGGATCTCTTGATTTAAGTCTTGATAAGTTAGGCTATCTTCACTCGCTGTTCTACTTACAAACTGGTATTTTATTCCCAATTTATTTAACGCATATTCAATTGCTCTACTCGCACCACCAGTACCAAGAATAAGCGCTCTTTTATGGCTGTATTTTAGTAATGGTTTAAGTGAATGATAAAAACCATACCAATCAGTATTATATCCTTTTAATTTGCCCTTTTTAGTAATCTGAATTGTATTTACAGCACCAATCTTTTTCGCCTTCTTGCTTAGGCTATCTAAATATGGGATGATAGATTGTTTGTAAGGAATAGTAACATTCAAGCCTCTAATATCATCATGAGTAGATAATAGTTCAGAAAACTCGCTTATCTGTTGAATATCGAAGTTTACGTAAGTACTTTTATTGTCTTTTTTTTTGTCAAATTTATCTGCAAAGTATGTTCTTGAGAAAGAATAGTCGATATTCTTTCCAATTAATCCATAGCGTTTTGTCATAGTAGTTAGTGGTTTTAAAATGTAGGTTTGCCGTAGTAAAGCACCCCTTGAAATTCGAGTATGAATATAAGAAAAAAAAGCTATTCAAAAGAATAGCTTAATTAGTTTCAAATTTCTTGATTATATTTTGAACAATTGGGTTTTCCCATTGCGTAGGGAAGTAGGTTTGTATAATTGTTCTTTTTTCAAAATCTTTTGTAAGGGCAGTAGTTAAATACTCTGTTCCCTTGTCAATGTCGTGAATTGTAAAGTAAACAACTGCTAATCTATAGTCAATGTCTGCTTCTTCAGGATGAAAGTCTGCTATTTGTAACAACTTCTGAATCGATGTTTCATAATCTCCTAAAAGGTACAATACATCAGCCCATCCAGTCCAATTCTCTACAATGTAGTTTCCAAGTTCAGCTGCAATTTTATATCCGCGTTCAGCTTCTGAAAAATTAAATAAACTTTTGTTCAACACTGCATAGCGAATCCAATATCTCTCGTTAAACTCATCAATCTGAATTGCCTTTTGAACGTAGAACAACGCTTTTTCGTAGTTTTCTTCCAAAATACACAAATCAGTCAATGCAATCCAACCTTTGTCAAGCATAGGATCTTCGTGTACAGATCTCTTGTAAAATTGATATGCCTGTGTGTAGTTGTTCAATTTTTCATAACAAGCTCCAATACGCATTAATACAAAAGAAGTAGCATCATCTAATTCCAAGGTTACCATATAATTGGTAATCGCCTCTTCAAATTTATCGAGCTTCTCAAGCGTTTTCCCTTTCTCTAAGTATGCGCCAACGAATTCCTCATCAATCAACGTCGCATAGTCAAATGCCCATTCCGCTTTTTTGTAATTCTTGATCGTGAAATACTGTCTTCCCAATTGGTGCCAAGCGATTTCACTATAAGGGTTTCTGTCAATAAAACTTGTTAAGAACGTAATTGCCTCTTCGTTTTCACTTAAAAAGTCAAAACAGTACACAACATTGTATAAAGCAGACTGATCTTCTTCGTCGTGCTCTAAACACAATACAAAGTTTTCTTTTGCTTTTGCAATATCATCTACAAGAAGATATTCCATTCCCAATAGAGAATAAACATCCGCCAAATCTTCTGTAAGCGCCAAAGCCTTTGTTAATGCTTCAATAGCCTCCAGGTGTTTTCCTTTTTTAGAATAAACCGTAGCACGTTGGATAAATACCTCTTCGTTCTGAGGATCTATCGTTTCAATTTCATTTAGCAGTCTATCAGCTGCTTCAAGTTTATTCTGAAATATCAATAATTCAACCTCCACCAATTTCAAACCAATAGAGTTAGGGTGTTGCTCTAATCCTAATTTAAGAGCCTTTTTTGCTAAATTCAATTTCCCGGAATCGAGATAATGCAAAATGATGTTCTCAAATTCTTCAGAGTCAAAAAATAAAACCTTGTTGGTTTTAAGCATTGACTCAAAACGAGAAAGAGATAATTTATTTTCTTCTTCGTCGTTATCTAAATGCATATAATAATATGTGTTTGTAAATTAGAAATTAAAGTCCTAATTCTTTTTGTACTTCATTCAGTGCTTCAATAATTATAGCACATCCTTCTTTTATTTCGTCTTCTGATACTGTTAATGGAGGAGTAATACGTATTGCTTTTCCTTCAAATAACAACCAGAATAAGATCAATCCTTTTTCTTGACATTTCATAATCACGCGATTTGTAATATCTGCGCTTAATGTCATTGGAGCAATCATTAGTCCGCGTCCTCTAATCTCTGTGATTAATGGGTGAACTAACAATTCTCTAAACAACTTCTCTTTTTCAAGAGTTTGAGCCATGATGTCTGTTTCTACTAATTCTTTTAATGTAGCCAACGATGCCGCAGCAATCACAGGGTGTCCACCAAAAGTAGTGATGTGACCAAACTTAGGATTGTCATACAACATATCCATGTGTTCATCACTTGCAGTAAAAGCACCAACAGGCATTCCACCTCCCATACCTTTACCCATCACGATTACATCAGGAACAACATCGTAGTTTTGGAAACCGAATAATTTACCCGTTCTACCAAAACCAGGTTGAATCTCATCAACAATCATCAAAGCACCAACTTCTTCACAACGCTTTTTTACCTTCGTTAAGAAACCGTCAAATGGCTCAACAAAACCAGCACCACCTTGAATTGTCTCAAGAATAATACCTGCAGTTTTAGTCGTGATTTTTTGTAAATCTTCCACACAGTTAAAGTGGATGAAATCAACGTCTGGCAATAGGGGACGGAAGGCGCGTTTGCGTTCTTCAAATCCCATAACGCTCATTGATCCCATTGTATTTCCGTGGTAGGCATTAAAACAAGAGATAAGTTGGCTTCTACCAGTTACTCTTTTTGCAAGTTTTAAAGCTCCCTCAGTAGCTTCAGTACCTGAATTTACTAAGTATGTTTTGTTTAATGGCGCAGGAATATTCTCTGCTAATATTCTACAAAACTCTACAGCAGGATCTTGGATATACTCACCATAAACCATTACGTGAGAGTATTTGTCCAATTGGTCTTTAATTGCTTGGTTTACTCTTGGGTGTTGATGACCAAGTGTACAAGCAGATACACCTGCTACAAAGTCTAAATAGGCTTTATTGTTAATATCGTATATATACGAACCTTTTGCGTATGACACTTGCATAGCCAAAGGATTCGGTGATGTCTGAGCTTGGTATTTAAAAAAATCCTCTTTCATTATTTTGATTCCTTTATATTCTGTTTTGTAATCTTCTGCACTTTATCTTCTTTTTGGATAGACAAGTTTGCAGGGATTGGTTTGTTTTGAATTTGAAGAGGAGTAGGCACTCGTTCTTCTTTTTTCTTTTCTACTTTCTTCTCTTGCGTTTTTGGTTGAGAAGAAGGGGTAGGAGTAGGAACTGTTTCCGGTTGAATCTCTAACGGCTTATCAAACTCCAATTTTTTCTGCTCTCTTTCTTCTTCCGTATTCTTCTCATTCAAGAGTTCTTCTTTAGTGAAAATATCCTCTAAAGAATTTATTTTTTCATCTCCTCTCCAAAGGAAATCTCTTAATAATCTTGCGTTTTTAGGCAATAGCGCATCAGGATATAAATCACTTGAAGGTGCTACAAACTTTGTAGCAGTGGCAATTTTACCATCTTCAAAAGTCACGTTGATATGACTACAAATCCCTTTGTCAATTCCTACTAATTCATCCTTGTCATTATACATATAGTATATCATCTCGGCATTCTTAATCAAATCAAGTTCAGAAAGTTTATTCTCTTTGAACTTACCATATAAGTTAACACCTTTTAGTTGATTATACCCAGTACCCAGTGTATCTTTTTGTATTGCAAAGGCATTGTCAATTACCTTTAATGAATCCATTTGCTCAGTTTCCATATTACTAAGCATGTGAATTAAACGTCCAGTTAATTGCGTTTCACCATTCCACAATACAGGTTTCCCGATCATTTGTGTCAGTCCAACTTTTTCACTCCAGTGAATAGAGTCAGCTTTACCACTCATACTATCTCTAAAAATACGCGCATCTTTATAAGCGCGAATTACTCTTTCTTTATCTTTTCCTGTCAATAAAATACGAGGAGCGTGCATATACACAGAATCCCCCTCTTGCGATTTCATACTCACCAATGCTTTTTTAGTCACGTACATTGAGTCTTGAGCTTTGTACAATTCAGCATAATGCCCCGTAATCTTCGCTTTGTTAATCGTATCTGTGATAACCACGTTATTCGTAGCAGAAGCAAAATCTTGTTGTTTTGCATAGTAAATAGAATCACCTGCTATTTTTCGTTGGTCATACCAGATATATGAGTTCTTTACCATTTTACCAATATCGCTTCTCACATCGTAGAAACCATTTTCAGTATAGATATAATCCTCTTTATTTGTTACAGTAGAAGGACCAAATACATATGCATGTTCAGGAACTTCATAAAAGTCTAAGTGATTAGATTTAACCACCGTCCCTTGTTCAGAAGTAATTGTAACAGCTGTAAAGAATTGGAATTTCTTTTCTTCAGTATAATATTTACCACGTTGACTTTCTAATACGCTCCCTTTGTTGTGAATAACAGCATGAGAATCATAGAACACTAAGTTTTGAAAACGGTCATACTTCAACGTATCTGTTTCCATAGTAGAATCAGGAGAAGTCAGTAATACATCACCTTGAGCATAAGCAAAACCATTTGCACCGTTATACTCAGCGTATTTACTGTTCATCGTCAAGGTATCCCCTTGGACAATATGAACATCACCAAAAAGTTTTAAGTAGTTTTCTTTTTCGAAGTAGTATGCTTTGTTACAAGTCATATTCATCCCATCGTGTTCTGCAGAAATATTACCAGTCAGAATTACCGCATCAGGCAAAACTTGTTGGTTAATGTCTGAATAATCAGCGTGATGTATGATGATTTTTTTTTTGTCTTGACTAAAACTAAGTAACGTGAAAAGTATAAAAATTACAGAATAATGTATTGCTCTCAAGTCGATATATTTTTGTCAAATTTAAGTA
>JASLGC010000296.1 GCA_030150335.1 Flavobacterium sp. | reverse complement strand
AAGAAAGCAAAATACGGTGCGTTCATGACTGTAGTATTTGTTGTGAAATAAATAATAAAAATTAATCGTGTTAGTCTTCGGGCTAACACGGTTTCTTTCAAAAAAGAGTTTGAAGTTATTCTCGAAACCTTAGTTTAAGTTATAAAGTTGTATTCTAAATAAAGAAAAATAACATTTATACGTATAATATATAAAAGTGTTGGCTTTAAATGGTACAATAGTTGATATATGTGAAAAACAAACATTTGTGAATCGCTAAGTTTTAGCTCTTAATCTTATAGTTTACTTGCGTTTGTCCGTGTTTTAAGCTCATTAAAAGTATTTAAAAAAGCATTTGATAAGTTTTGAAGAATCGATAACGAGGTGGCAAAGAATGAAGGAATTTAAGTGTTTTACAAATAATTGGTATTCGTAGAAAAATAATATATAGAAAATAAGTTAAGGGGGTAATTCTAACTTATTTTCTTTAAAAAACTGAAGTTATGAAATCAAATAAGTTATTTAAATCAGTTGCTCTAATCGGATTAATCGTTCCATGTGCTGCAATAGCACAGAAAGCAGAGAAAGATAAAGTGATGATTAATAGAGGAGTTATGTCTGTAGCCGATGGAGGTGTAATGGCAACTCTTTATGATTTTGAAAATATAGGAGAAGGTATCGTCAATAACGATGGTACTGTTTATTACTATAGTAATTTTCACAATGAGAATATTTATTCTCACAATAAAGGCGCAAAAGGAACTAAGTCTAAAGCTGTATTTACTACAGTAGATCCTGCTAAAGGAAAGCAAACAATCTCAACAAAAGCTACGTCAAAAGAGAAACCTGGAATTGCTGAGTTTTACAATGTGGAGTTAAATAATCCTACAGAAGTAATGGCGTTTGATCTTAAAGGAGAGATGGACGTGAATGGTACTGTTGATTTTAAAGATGGTATTATTAAAGTTGATCAAGAAAAAGGAGCGCTTACCTTTTTGAAAGGTGCAAAAGCTAATAACCCTACAGATAAAAGTCATGCTGAAGGATTTGTTGGAAAAATAGGTAATGAGGAGTTTCAATTTCCAAAAGGTGACGAAGGACTATACAGATATGCACGTATTAGTGCTCCTGGAGCAGTTGGAGATGCTTATGAAGGAAAGTTTTCTACAAGTGATGCTGAGAGTTTCTTTAGAGCACGTAATGCTAAATCGGGTGTTATCAATTTAGTTGACATGCAAGAATATTGGACTGTTGAGAAAGGGAATGACAATAGTAAAAATGATATCATGCTGACGTTAAGTTGGGATGAACGTACTACTCCAAGTGAATTGTTGACTAATCCAGAGAAAGAATTACATATTATTCGTTGGGATGCAAAACAACAAATGTGGGTAGATGAAGGTGGTGCTGTTGATCTTGAGAAAAAAGAAATTACAACAGTTTCTACAGTGAAAGGGTATGGATTCTTTACGTTAGGAACAGTTAAAACAGATTTGTTATTAGATGGAGATGTTGTTATTTACAATTTAGTTACACCTGATGGAGATGGAATGAATGATTATTTTATCATTGACAACATTAATAAGTTTCCAAATAATACAGTAGAAATTTACAACCGTTGGGGGGTAAAAGTTTACGAGACTAAAAACTACGACCCTGCTGGAAATGGTACAGTGAATGTATTCAACGGTTATTCAGAAGGTCGTGTTACAGTAAACAAAAATGAGAAATTACCTACAGGTACTTATTTCTACATTGTGAACTATGAGTATAAAGGTGCTGAAGGTTCAAGAATGATTAAGAAATCAGGTTACTTACATTTAGACACTAATTAAGATATAGTATAGAATATATGAGTATTCAACAAAAAATAAAAAAGATTGGAATTAGCCTACTTGCGTTAGGCTGTTTCACTCAAATGCAAGCGCAACAAGATCCTCAGTTTACACAGTATATGTATAATACAAATAATGTGAACCCTGCTTATGCTGGGTCAAGAGGAGTGCTTAGCGTATTTGGAATGTACAGAACGCAATGGGTAGGATTAGATGGAGCGCCAAAAACGGCTAATGTTTCTGTAAGCACACCTTTAGGGGATAGTGGTTTAGGTTTAGGGGTAAACTTTACTAATGATCAATTAGGAGCAATGGCAGAGAATAATATTTCGGTTGACTTATCTTATGCTGTTGATTTAAATGTTGATTATAAATTGGCATTCGGTTTAAAGGGAACAGCTAATTTATTAGATGTTGACTATACTAAATTGAACATTTATAATCCATTAGATCCAGTTTCTGAAACAAATATTAATAATAAGTTTTCGCCAAACCTTGGAGCTGGGGTATATTTATATTCAGACAAAGCTTATTTAGGTTTTTCTATTCCTAACTTTTTGACTACTGATCGTTATGATGATAATGAAGTTAAGACTATGCGTCAGAAGGCAAATTATTATTTAATGGGGGGATATGTATTTGATTTAAGTAGAGATTTGAAATTTAAACCCGCTTTCTTAGCTAAAGCGATTGAAGGAGCGCCGTTGCAAGTGGATTTAACAGCAAACTTCTTGATCGTAGAGAAGTTTACAATTGGAGCAGCGTATCGTTGGGATGCATCAATAAGTGGATTAGCAGGATTCCAAATTAACGAAAATTTGTTCATCGGTTATGCTTATGACGCAGAAACCACTAAATTAGCAAATCATAATTCGGGGTCACATGAGATCTTCTTGCGTTTTGACTTGTTTAAACGCGGCGGTAGAATTAATACACCAAGATTCTTCTAATAGATAAAAAGTATGAGAAAACAGTTAATTAAAATAGGCTTATTTGCAATGATGCTTGTAGGAGCTGGTATCCAGGGATACGCTCAGAAAGTAGCAGAGAAAAAAGCTGAAAAGGAATACGATAAGCTTGCTTATGTAGATGCTATTAAAATTTATGAGCGTATTGCTAATAAAGGATATACAAATGCTTCAATGCTTCAAAAGCTTGCGGATGCTTACTATTTTAATGGTAAGTTGGTGGAAGCGAACAAATGGTATAGCGATTTGTTTAATAGCGAATATGAAAAGAAAGATTTAAGTACAATATCTTCTGAGTACTATTATAGATACGCACAAACTTTGAAAGCTGTAGAAGATTATGACTATTCGAAGCAAATGATGGAGAAGTTTGCTGAATTAGAAAGTTCTGATTCTCGTGCTAAATTATTTGAGGAACAAAAAGATCGTTACTTAAAAGATATTGAAGCAAACTCTAATCGTTACCAATTAACGAATATTAGTGTAAATACACCCTATTCTGATTATGGAGCTACGTTGTTAGGAAATCAATTGATTTTCACTTCAGCAAGAGAAACTGATGGGAAGTCAGGAAGAAAAATTCACGAATGGACTAATGAAAGTTTTACGAGCTTATTTTCTTCAACGATTAATACAGATGGAACATTTGATGCTCCTGAAAAGTTTGCACCGGAATTAGATAGTAAGGTAAATGAAGCTACTGCTGTGTTTACTGCAGATGGAAAGACAATGTACTTTACTCGTAATAATACGAGTGTAAAAGGAAAAAAGAAAAGAAATAAGGATCGCGATACTTTATTGAAAATTTATAAAGCGACTTTGTCTGAAGAAGGGAAATGGGAGAATGTTGAAGAGCTACCATTTAACTCAGATAACTTTAATACTGCTCACCCTGCATTGACACCAGATGATAAATGGTTGTATTTTTCTTCTGATAGAGAAGGTACTTTAGGTCAATCTGATATTTTTAGAGTTTCTATTTATCCAACAGGAGGTTATGGAAATGTTGAAAATGTAGGTAATAAAGTTAATACTTCTGGTAGAGAGACGTTCCCTTTTATTTCTAAAGATAACTTCTTGTTTTTCTCATCTGATGGTCATCCAGGATTAGGAGGGTTAGATGTTTTTGTAACGAAGATTAATGTGGATGGAAGTTTTGGAACGGTTACTAATATGGGAGCTCCTATTAATAGTAGTACAGATGATTTTGCTTTCTACATTGATAATAAAACTAAAAAAGGATTTGTAAGTTCAAATAGAGCAGACGGTGTTGGTGGAGATGATATTTACTTCTTCATGGAAAGAGTTTGTAGACAACTTTTGGAAGGTATCGTGTTTGACAAGGATACGAAAGAGGTGTTAGCAAATGCAACAGTTACTGTGTTTGATAATACATATAAAAAGGTAGGAGAAATCATTACTGATGAACAAGGGTATTACAAGGTAGAAGAAGTAGATTGTGGTATTAAATACCGCTTGAAAGCTGAAGCTCCTGAGTATAATACAGAAGAGGTAATTGTTCAGTTAGACTTTAATCCAGGTGGGGTTTTTAAACAAGACATCGCTTTAGAGAAAACTGAAAAGCCAATTGAAGTTAATGATGATTTATTCAAGAAGTTAAAATTAGAACCTATCTATTTTGATTTTGATAAGTCTAATATCCGTCCTGACGCTGCAGTTGAATTAATAAAAATTGTAGAGGTATTGAAAGAGTACCCAGATATGAAGATTGACGTTCGTTCACATACGGATAGTAGAGGTAATGATAGCTACAACTTAGGATTATCTGATAGAAGAGCTAAATCTACTATTGCTTGGATTGTGAAGCAAGGTATTGATCCAAGTAGAGTTTCTGGAAAAGGTTACGGTGAAACACAGTTATTGAACCATTGTAGTAACGGAGTACCGTGTTCTGTAGAAGAGCATCAGTTAAACCGTCGTAGTGAATTTATAGTATTGGAACTATAATCTGTTTCTTTTAAATGAAACATTTATAAATATTTGTTCAGAGCAACAGAACAATTTTTTTTCGACCCATCCGCTGTAGGATGTAAAATTGCAGTACTTAGCCAAAAGAAGAGGGGCTGTCTATTTTAGACAGCCCTTTTTTATTATGTGATTTTGAGTTTTTTTATAGATGGCTATTTGTTTGTTAGAAGTGATTTATAGTTCTTTTTCATACTCATTTTGTGATATAGTAGCTTGGTAGTTTAGTTGTATTATTTATTTTGTGAATTATTTATGAATAATGATTGAAGTTGTGTTGAAGTAATAGATGTTAATTGTCTGCTATGTTGCGTTTTTTGTGTTAAAAATTGTTTTTTAGTTATAATTAATGTAGTAATTTTACTTGATTAAGTACTATGAAGTTGTTAGTTAAGCTGTTTTAAGATAGTAGTTATGTTTAGTTATTTATAAATTGATTTAAAAGCAGAAATGTTATGATTCGAGGGAAAATATATAAAAGTACATTTATAGCAAGTTTAATACTTGGTTCTATTGGAATGGGCTACGCACAAGAGGCACCGATATTTCATAACGAGGGATTGATTTTTGTTAGCCCTGATACAGAGGTATTGACTCAAGGGATGTTTCAAAATAGTGAAGCAGGTACTTTTAAAAACGATGGAGAGGTTTACTTCCTTAGTGATTTTAAAAATGAAGGAGACTTTATTTTTTCCGATGCTCTGAAAAGTGGAAAAGTGTTTTTTAAACAATTTGATGGTGAAAATAATAAGATTACAATTTATGGAGGTGATTTATATACGAGTTTCAATGATGTGAGCTTTGATACCAAAGAGATAGATCTTCAAAAGGATATTAGTATTGCAGGAGCAGCAAGTTTTGAAAGAGGTAATGTAGTTGTGAGTGGTGAGGTAGAGAGTAGTATTACTTTTTTAGATGGTTCTAAAATAGAGGGTGCAAGTGATAAAAGTCACGTTGTGGGTAGGGCTGATAGAGAAGGAAAAGAAGCTATTGTTTTGCCTGTAGGAGATAAAGATTATCACAGACCAATTGCATTAGGGTTAAGTAAAAATAAAGGTGACTTGTTTGGAGCAACTTATGTGAAAGAGAATCCATTAAATGGAAGACCTTTAGCTGCTAAAGGACCTATTGTAGCAATTGATGATGCAGAGTATTGGGAAGTGTTCAATGAGGTAAAAGAGGGACATGTTATATTGTCATTGAGCTTGGATGAGCGTACTACTCCTAAAAGCTTTTTAGAGAGTGGAGATAAAAAAGTTCATATTGTTCGATGGGATGAAAAGGAGAAGATTTGGGTAGATGAGTCAGGGCAGTTAGATCCTTCAGTAGGTAGTAACATGATTAGTACTCCAGTGGAAGTATTTGCAAAAGGTATTTTTACTTTTGGATTAGTTGATGAGAAATACAATGATGAAGTTATTATTTATAATTTGGTTACTCCGAATGGGGATGGTATGAATGACTACTTTATTATTGAGAATTTATATCGTTATCCTAATAATAGTGTACAAATTTTTAACCGTTGGGGAGCTAAGGTTTTTGATACATCAACGTATGATCCTGCAGGTGATGGTTCTGAAAATGTATTTACTGGTTATGCGACAGGTAAGGGTGTTGTAGGAAATGGTAAACTACCATCGGGTACTTATTATTATGTTGTTCGCTATGAGTTTAAAAAAGACGGTAAATCTGAATGGATTAAGAAGGCAGGTTATCTACATTTGGATACTAATTAATTGTAGATCTGTGTAGTTGATGCTATTTAATTAAGAACTTTAAATTCTTGGGGTATTGTTTTTATATAACTTATTAGTTTAAGACATTAAAATGTTTTATTGTAATTAGTTAATAATGTATTGTTTAAAATTATTTCTCTTTAGTTGTGAGAAAAATATAATAGGCTGTAAACGAGTTTTATGGTGTTAGTTTTAAACGTAATGGAAAAAATTCTGAGTTTCTTAGAATTTTTTTTTTATAATATTATAGGTAAATCTGTTATTATTTGTAAAAATAACCAAAAAATCAAATATAGATTCTTATTTTTAACTCATTTCTTTATCATTAATATAATACTTAACATAAATTAGTTGTTTTTTTATTATTTTACTAATTTTGTGTTATTAAGTGTGAAAAGAAAAGTTGAAAAAAAATGATATCTATGAAGAAAAAAATTACAAATGTAAAAGGTGTATTGCCATTGTTGTTTTTGACAGCAACGGGAGTCACCTTTGCGCAAGAAATAAAGCAAGAAGAAAATATCGTTTATAACAAAGGAGATTTTTTTGTTGAAAAAGGAACAGAACTTGGTGTCAAGGGGCATTTTGAAAATGAGGCTATTGAAAGTAACGATTCAAAGGATTTAAAAGGTTTTTACAATAATGGTCAAGTTTACTTTTATGATGACTTAACCAATAAAGGTGTTTTTGATTTTACGGATAAGAATAGTGGAGAAGTTTTCTTCGA
>JASLGC010000354.1 GCA_030150335.1 Flavobacterium sp. | reverse complement strand
CCTGCATCTCTGTTACAAATAAGAAAGCGGCAAACGCTACTAAATATATTCTCTTCATAATTTGTTGTTTTAATATTGAGAAACATAGCTGACGCTCAAATCGAACGTCAGCTATGCTTAGGTATTATTTATTTATTTGAACCCATCCTGTTCTTACCTTACCATTAGAAATTACTTTATAATAATAAGTTCCATCTGGTAATGCATTCCCTGATTTGTCTTGACCAAACCACTGTCGCTTATATCCTCTTCCATGAGAGAATACTTCTGCTCCAAATCGGTTATAAACTTTTAGTTCTGAAACCCCATAACCTGATAAGTCGAAGAAATCATTAAAGCCGTCTCCATTTGGTGAAATTCCTTTTTGGATAGGACAATCCTCATAATCGATTCTAAAAGAACTTTCATCTACACAAACTGCACCATCATCTCCTTCTATTTTCGCAAATATATAGATCGTCGAAGGTAATATAATTTCTGTACCTGGCAATAGTTCAACCCCTTTTCCTCCTGCTTCTGTAAAATATTTATTATGTTCAGACGGAGCCGGCAAATAGAATGTTTCACATTGTAGTAATTGATCTTCAATAATGTCTGCAACTGGTGCGGCTACTAGCTCTAATTTAAATTCAGATTGACCATAACACCCAACATCCGATACTTTATAAATATAGATTGTATGAGTACCTATTTCAGAAAACACAGATCCTCCTTCATACTTATCACCTTCTCCAAAAGGCTTTGTATAATAAGCTTCTCCTTCTTCAAGAATAGGGAAAGAATATGATTCACAAACACTAAAATCACTTGACTTCGTTACCTCAACAGGTGGAGCAATTACTAACTTAAAGCTTTTAACTTTGTAACATTTTGTGTTTTTATTAGTCAGTTTTACAAAAACTGTCCCAGCCTGATCTGTTTCAACAACATCTGGTAACGCATCTGTACCTGCCTCTAAAGATTCCATATCGCTAAAATACTCTATTGAATATCGCGTCGGATCCAAATCTCCTAAAACCGTTTCGTCACTTGAACGTAAATCAAATACATTTAATTCTCCAGGTTTTCTATTACAATCAATAATATCTTCTGGTTGTTGAACATCAAAATTTTCCTTAATAAAACTATAATCTTTTTTAACTACCACTTCCTTGCCTTCACATCCTTCATAAATAGCGGTTGCAGTATATTTTACCGTTTCATCAATTGAAACATTAATTACCTCATCATTACTAAAGAACTCTCCATCTTTTTCCCATAAAAATTGAACTGACGATGGCCCATCAGGACTAAAACGCCACGCTTCTTCTGTTGCACTCCAAGCACCAGTATTCCTTCCTGGAGGTGTATAAGCTTGAGTACCTGTAGCATTCTGTATTCCTATTACACCTAGTCCACTTTGCCAGCCTGGACAAGCATTTCTAGTTTTAACATACACCTCGATAATATTCGTGATTTCATAAAGCACAATCTGTGTAGTAGTTCTAAACTCTTCACCTGCACAAGCTCCTCCAAATGCAGGAACCTCATTATAATTTACAACCAAAGTTCTACAAGGATACTTCCCAATTACTTGATAATTAATTTGGGAATTAGGCCCTGGGTTATTTGTTGTAAGCATATCCTGAAACACCCCATATATTGCATTCTTTTCAGAAAAACCAGGGCTTGGAATAGGACCACTTAGTGTCCAAGGACTATCTTGTACAGCAGTTGTATATGGCAGTCCAAAGACAACTGCCCCATTATCACTAACTCTACAATATTTATAATTTTTTCCAAAGAAGCAAAAATCAAAAGGTAAATCAAAACTTGGCGTATAATCATCATCTGAAGTTATAGGCATTTCAATCCCTCCTAAAAATGGAAATGGCGGTCTATAATCAATCGCTTCCACTTTATATTCAGTGGTAGAAGGCACTTCATAATACGTTGCGTCTAATGTAACTTGAACAGGTGCGTCTTGACAAATTACATAATCACCATTACTATTTGGCTTTAAATTATCAATATCATTAAACTCAAGCTCAGCAGTCACTTCTGCACAACCAGGAGGTTTTACAAATGAAATAATTCCTGGCCCATTCCATCTACCTATATCTTCTGTAGTACATAGTGGACGAACAAAGAATTTATAAAACTCATCTTCATCCCCCTCTTCATACAAATACATAGGCTCATCTACAATTATTCCCGTTGATGCATTCGTAGGTCCATCAGCGTCTAATGGCACTATAAACACTTCCCATTGGGTTTCATCCCCTGTTGGAGTCCAAGAAAGCAAAGCTCCTCCTGTAGCATCATCAACAACTGATGATAAATCAATAACAGCTGGACAACTTAACTTTCTAATGTCTAAATTATCAATAGCCGCTGGTGGTTGATTCCCAGAAGAACTATTATTATTCCATTCAAATACAATTCTAAAGTGACCATTAACAAATCCGGCATTTAAATTATTTAAACCTATAATGATTTCTTCTGTTAAAAAACCATCATTATTCGCATTGAACTTTTCAACAATTCTATACCCACCATGATTTGTATTCTCAATAAGTGTTCCCGGTGTAATTGTATAACTACTTGGAACCAACCAAACGTTAAAATAATCCACTTTAGTTCCAAAGAAACTAGTTTCTCCATTACATTTCCAATCAAAACTAATACTCAACTCTCCAGAAACATCATTAATTACAAAATCTCTAAATACCTGAGAAACAGAAGAACTAGCAACATTATACTGATAAGTAACACCCGCATCTTTAGAAACATAAAGTGACTTTGTTCCCCCATTATTCACTGCAGCACCTCTAGCCCAAGCATTTGGTCCAGTACCAACAGCCGTCCAAGTATAAGTACCTTCAAAATCATCTATAAAAGGTAAACCAGCAGGAACCTGTGACGTACTAGCCTTTAATGGCCCAATCCAAAAGCTCAAATCATCTACCCCACAATTCGCACGCACATAAATATCATATGCAGTACTAGGAGTTAAATTCGTTATTACATAAGGATTGTCTGTAACCGCAGTAAATCCAGTAGTAGCAGCCGTTGGAGCAGGAGCACCCGCAGGTAATGCCAAAACGTGCCAAGCAGTTTCTTGATATCCTGGAGTCCAAGAAAGCTCAATGGAATCTTCAGATACATCGATTAATGCAAGAGCCGTAGGATCAGGGCACGATGGTATTTCTTCAACTATAACATTATCGATATACAAACGCCACCCATCTAAACCTCCAGCAGGCACATGCCATGCGATATTAACATCACCTGTAAATGGAACACCATTCGCATCAACCAGATTTACAATTTTCTCGATATATGTAGTGTTATTATAAGAAGCAAACGCCACAATCTCATGAGTAAAGTTAGCCGGCTGTCCACCTGTCGTCGATACCATCACTCTAAAATCATTTGGTTCACTTACCGACTGCACCCTATAGTGATATTTTAATCTTTGATTCCCTGTCAATGTGATTGTAGGAGAAATCAACCAATCATCATTATTTCCCTGATTATTATCAGTGTACATCATTGCAACTTGATCAGCAACAAATGGATTAGATGTATAATTTAAATCCCATTTATCACCATCATTATTTCCATCGATTACTGTCCAACAAGCCTTAGTTGGAGAAGTTGAGCCAAATGTTTCTGTAAAAGGTAATGTACCGAAAGCTAAACACGCTGTATTTGCCTTCAGAGGCCCTAACCAAAAACTTTTTCCATCAGCTCCGCAATTAGATCTCACCCATATAAAATACTGTGTATTATCTGTCAAATCTGTAAGTTGTTGCGACAATCCAGTCACCCCAGTAATATTAGGGGTTGATGTTGCGGTTGGAGCCGTATTCGTTTCAGAATAATACAACTCATATCCAGCAGGTGCCGTAGCAGGTGCCGTCCATCCAACTGTCAGAGTATTAGTTGTTGCTCCTGTTAAAACCAATGCAGATGGTGCACTACAAGTTATTACAGCTACATTCAAATTATCTATTGCTGCTGGTGGCTGTTCTCCCCAAGTGTCATTTCTCCATTCAAAAACCAAACGTACATTTTGTCCCGCAAACGCAGCCACATTAGCAACAATATTTTCTCTTAAGAATACATTATTACCATTATAGTTTTCACGCCCTATTTGAACGCGTTGTTG
>JASLGC010000254.1 GCA_030150335.1 Flavobacterium sp. | reverse complement strand
GAATTTACATGAATTTCAAGGTAAAGAAATATTAGCTAGCTACGGTGTAAGAGTACAACGTGGATTAGTAGCTAACAACGCAGAAGAGGCAGTTGAAAAAGCAAAACAACTTACAGACGAAACTGGTACAAGTTGGTATGTTATCAAAGCTCAAATCCACGCTGGAGGAAGAGGTAAAGGAGGAGGAGTTAAGTTGGCTAAAAACTTAGAAGAAGTTAAAGAAATCGCTGGTAAAATTATCGGGATGGATTTAATTACTCCACAAACACCACCTACTGGTAAAAGAGTTAACCGTGTGTTAGTTGCAGAAGATGTTTACTATCCAGGAGAAAGTGAAACATCTGAATTCTACATGTCTGTATTATTAGATAGAGCTAATGGACGTAACATGATCATGTATTCTACTGAAGGTGGAATGGATATCGAGGATGTTGCTGAAAAAACGCCACATTTAATCTTTAAAGAAGAAATCGATCCTACTGTAGGATTACAAGGATTCCAAGCTAGAAGAATCGCTTTTAACTTAGGATTATCTGGAAACGCATTCAAAGAAATGGTTAAATTCGTAGATGCTTTATACAGAGCATACATCGGAAGTGACTCTTCAATGTTTGAAATTAACCCAGTATTAAAAACATCTGATAATAAAATCTTAGCTGTTGATGCTAAAGTTACTTTAGATGACAATGCTTTATACAGACAAAAAGCTTATGCTGAATATAGAGATTTCTCTGAAGAAAGACCTATCGAAGTAGAAGCTAATGCTGCTGGATTAAACTATGTTGATTTAGATGGAACAGTTGGATGTATGGTTAACGGTGCTGGATTAGCAATGGCGACTATGGATTTAATTAAGTATGCTGGTTTTGAACCTGCTAACTTCTTAGACGTAGGAGGAACTGCTGATGCTAAGCGTGTTGAAACTGCTTTCCGTATTATCTTAAAAGATCCTAACGTAAAAGCAATTTTAATTAACATCTTCGGAGGAATCGTTCGTTGTGACCGTGTTGCTCAAGGAGTTGTTGATGCTTACAAAAACATGGGAGATGAAATCAATGTGCCTATCATTGTTCGTTTACAAGGAACAAATGCTGAAGTTGCAAAAGAATTAATCGACCAATCAGGTATGCCAATCTTATCTGCAGTTGCTTTCCAAGAAGCTGCTGATCAAGTAAAAGTAGCTTTATCTTAATCTAAAAGATTAGAATAAATATAAGAAAGCCCGATATCTAAATAGATATCGGGCTTTTTCTTTCGATTTCAATTATTGCGAGAAATTGAGCACAAAAAAAAGGACTTTAATATTTAAAGTCCTTCTATAAAGATTTTCATCTACTTATTTTTCTTACCATTATTGAATTTAATTCCTGCAAATGGTGAGTCATTTTTCTTTTTTGCAAAACTCTTACTTTTAGAAGAATCATTCGATTTCTTAGTATAAGTTTTGTTTTCTACTTTCTGTTTTGTTTCAGTATTCTTAGGTTTAACAGAACTTTCTTTTTTAAAATCAGTTTTGTGAGAAGCTAAAACCTCCATTGGATTTTTAGGTTCTTCTTTTGTTCCCCTTAAATAAATAACTAAAGCATTCAAGAAATTTCTTAAAACTTGGTCACCACACTCTACATATTTAGGGTGATCTTCATTTCTGAAAAAGTTTCCTATTTCTCCTTTTGACATGCGAAAGTCAACCAGCTCTAATATTTCAACAATTTGATCATCTCTAAGTTGCAAGGCAACACGTAATTTTTTGAAAATATCGTTATTTGTCATTGTATTTCTAATTTAGGCAAAGGTAATTTAAAATATTTAAAGTTTATCTTTTAATATTTTTATTTCATCTCTCAGTTTGGCTGCATTAATAAAGTCAAGTTCTTTTGCTGCTTTTTCCATAGCTTTCCTCTTGTCACGAATCATTTTTTCAATTTCAGCTTTCGTTTTATATTTTAAAGATTCTTCAGCAGCTTTAAGAATAGTTTCTTGTTGAATTTCATCATAACTATTTTTAGCTAATTCATTCGTAATTTTCTTATTAAGTGCAGTAGGAACTAAGTTGTGATTCTTATTATATATCATCTGTTTTTCACGACGATAGTTTGTTTCATTAATTGTCTTTTGCATACTGGCTGTAATTTTATCAGCATACATAATTGCTTTACCATTGACATTACGAGCAGCACGACCTACTGTTTGAGTTAAAGATCTATGACTTCTTAAGAAACCTTCTTTGTCCGCATCTAATATGGCAACCAAAGAAACCTCTGGTAAATCCAGTCCTTCTCTTAACAGGTTAACTCCAATTAAAACATCAAAGAGTCCTTTACGCAAATCTTGCATAATCTCAACTCTTTCAAGGGTATCAATATCTGAGTGAATATATCTACAGCGGATACCAACTCTTGTAAAATATTTAGCTAACTCCTCGGCCATTCTTTTAGTAAGAGTAGTTACTAATGTTCTTTCATCTATTTCTACTCTTTGTTGAATTTCCTCAATTAAGTCATCAATTTGGTTCTCGGAAGGTTTGATTTCAATTATGGGGTCAAGTAAACCTGTTGGTCGAATTAATTGTTCTACATAGAAACCTTCAGATTTTTGAAGCTCATAATCAGCTGGAGTAGCAGAGACGTAGATAACTTGATTTTGCATTGCTTCAAATTCCTCAAACTTCAAAGGTCTATTATCCAATGCAGCTGGTAATCTAAAGCCATACTCAACTAAATTTTCTTTTCTTGATCTATCACCTCCATACATAGCATGTACTTGAGATATCGTTACGTGACTCTCATCGATAACCATTAAATAATCATCTGGAAAATAATCAAGCAAACAGAAAGGTCTTGTACCAGGATCTCTTCCATCTAAATAGCGTGAATAATTTTCAATACCAGAACAATAGCCTAACTCACGTATCATCTCAAGATCGAAGTTAGTTCTCTCTTCTAATCTCTTAGCTTCTAAATGCTTTCCTATTTCTTTAAAATATTCAACTTGCTTCACCATATCTTGCTGTATTTCCCATATAGCCTTTTGTAAAACATCTGGAGAGGTTACAAACATATTAGCAGGATAGATCGTAAGTTTTGTGAATTTTTCAATAACTAAAGAGTCTATTGGATTAAAGACTTCAATATCTTCTATTTCATCACCAAAGAAGTGAATACGGAATGGATTATCTGCATAGCTTGGAAATATCTCAATTATATCTCCTTTAATTCTAAAATTACCAGGTCCAAAATCAGCTTCTGTTCTTGAATATAAACTTTGGACTAATTTATGTAATAATTGAGTTCGTGATATTTCTTGATCTAATTCAAGCGTAATCACGTTTTTTTGAAACTCAATTGGATTTCCAATACCATATAAACATGAAACAGATGCAACAACAAGAATATCTCTTCTACCTGAAAGTAGGGCAGAAGTAGTACTCAATCGCATCTTTTCTAACTCTTCATTAATTGATAAATCCTTTTCTATATATTGTCCAGTGACTGGAATAAATGCTTCAGGTTGATAGTAGTCATAATAAGATACAAAATACTCAACAGCATTATTGGGAAAGAAATTTTTAAACTCTGTATATAGCTGAGCAGCTAAAGTTTTGTTATGTGCTAAAACCAGAGTAGGGCGTTGTACTTCTTGAATAACATTTGCAACAGTAAATGTTTTTCCAGAACCTGTTACACCAACAAGAGTTTGGTATTGCTCATTTGAATTAACACCTTCACTTAATTTTCTAATTGCTTCAGGTTGATCTCCAGTAGGAGCATACTCTGAATTTACTTTGAATTCCATATAAATAATAACTAATACAAAGTTACTTATTTAAATGAAAAAAGCGCAAGAATAAACTTGCGCTTTAGTATAATATTAGTTGAAATCTAATTAGTTAATTTTGAAAACAACTTTTCTTGCAATCTTACGAGCTGCAGCTGAATCTTTAGCTACTGCGTCATCAATTCCGTTTCCTGTAGCAGAAACTTTAGAAGAAGCAACACCAGCTTTAACTAAAATATCTTTAACTGCGTTAGCACGTTTTGTAGATAAGTTATTGTTGTAAGTTTTGTTACCTACAGCATCAGCATATCCTAAAACCTCTACAGAAGCAGATGGGTTATTTTTCATGTAGTTAACGATGAAGTTAATTCCATCAACTGAACTTGGTTGAGATTTATCAAAATCAAAGTATACAGCAACGTAACCTTTGTTGATAAGTTCTTTAATCATTGCAGCGTCATCAGAAGAAACTGGTTTCTCAGCGTTACCGTATTTCTCAGCGATGAAAGCTTCGATGTTATCAGCAATACCATTGTTGTTTTTGTCGATATTTCTACCTCTTGAATCAACTAATGCACCAGCTGGAGTGTTAGGCTCTAAATCTAAGTAATCAGCAACACCGTCTCCGTCAGAGTCAACAAGCATTCCTTCAACTTTAGATAATCTTCCGTCTAACTCAGCAACTAAATTGTTTTCTTGAGCAGCTTCAGCATACCAGTCAGCATGTTGTGCATGTTTACCTAAGTATACAGAGATACCAACAGTAGCGTTCATCATTGTACCTTGGAAGTTAGCACGGTTTGTAGTGCTCATACCATCAAAGTTTTGATTTTGTTGTACGTTTTGTACGAACGTAAAGTCAGCGTTTAATGCAACACGTCTGTGTAATTTAACTTGTCCAGTTAAACCAGCCATAATGTGTCCCATGTTATCTGTACCAGTGAAAGCATCTCCATTCATCCAAGAGAAACCTCCCCCTGCGTGAGCTTGTACGTTTAATACTTTAGTCCAGCTTTCGAAGTTAAGGATTCTACCTAAGTTTACAACTCCTTCTAAACTTGTTCTGTAGTAGTTAGTATTTAAATCAGCATCGTTAGTCCAATTGTCTAGTTTGTCATAACCAAAAGAAGCTTTAATACCAAATTTGTTGTTTAAGCTGTAACGTACACCTCCATCTAAGTGTAAGTTTTTGAATGTTTCAGCAGTATATCCTGAAGATAATACTCTAGCTGGTTTAGCAAATCCTCCATTTAAGTCAATAGACCATTTGTTGTAAGGATTGTCTTGAGCATTTGCTACACCAAAAGCTAATACAG
>JASLGC010000195.1 GCA_030150335.1 Flavobacterium sp. | reverse complement strand
GAGAAATATATTTAACAAAAAATCTTACCAACCATTCCCAATGGGAGATGGACAAACGATGGCTTTGCGTTTACAAGGAAGTACATATTTCCAAACGTATAGTTTGAGTTTCTCTGAACCTTGGTTTGGTGGACGTAAACCGATCAACTTCTTCGGTACGGTAGCTTATAGTAAACAAAATCTATATGACTATGTAAATAGACGTACAGATAGAAGTAGAGGATTTAACATTACAACATTACAGTTTGGTATTGCTAAACGATTGAATATTCCTGATGACTATTTTGTATTATCTCACACATTGAGTTTCCAATACTATGATATGAACAATTACAACACAGGACTATTTACTTTTGGTGATGGTGCTTCTCGTAACTTGTCTTATCAAATTGAATTAAGAAGAGATAACCGTGGTATGGATCCTATCTTCCCTACTTTTGGTTCTGCTTTTAGTGTTAGTGGTAAATTCACAGCTCCTTATTCTTTATTCAACAATATTGACTACAAGAATTTAGGAAACGAACAAGAATACAAAAGACGTGCTTTAGCGAATACTGTTGACCCTGTAACTGGAACAACTATTCCACAAGGAACGTACTTAAACGACCAAAACAGACCGGTTAATAATTGGGAAGATGCAGCTCCAGACGTAGCTAAAGTTGACCAAAAAAGATTTAACTGGTTAGAGTACTATAAATTGAAATTTAAAGGAGACTGGTACACTACCGTTTTTGATAAATTAGTTCTTAGAACAACAGCTGATTTTGGTTTTATGGGAGCATATAACAATGATCGTGGAGTTGTTCCGTTTGAAAGATTCTACTTAGGTGGAGATGGTATGGCAAACTTCTCATTGGATGGACGTGAAGTTATTCAGTTAAGAGGTTACCAAAATCAAACTTTAACTCCTTATAATGACAGAGGAGAACAAGTTGGAGGTACTATTTATAACAAATTCTCGTTAGAGTTACGTTACCCAATTACATTAAAACCAAGTGCATCTGTTTACGTATTATCATTTGCTGAGGCAGGTAATGCTTATGAGTCTTTTAAAGAATATAGTCCTTTTGAACTAAAGAGATCAGCAGGTTTAGGTGTTAGAGTATTTATGCCAATGTTTGGTTTACTTGGTATTGACTTTGGATATGGTTTCGATTCAGTTCCTGGAACTACACAAAAAAGTGGATGGCAAACGCACTTTATCCTTGGACAATCGTTTTAATGTACTTGCTGCATAAAATTTGATTAAAAATGAGAACGTTATTAGCCTTTATTTTTTGTATATTTAATTTTACTTTACTCCTTGCACAAGGAGGTAGTGCTCGTGTTGCTTACATTGATATGGAATACATATTGAATCAGACACCAGAATACATAGAGGCTACAAGTCAATTAGACGAAAGAGCTGGTACTTGGAAAGCAGATGTTGACAAGAAAAAAGCAGAAATTAAAAAATTAAAAGATAATTTAGCTGCGGAAAGAATTCTACTAACCAGGGAATTAATTGAGGAAAAAGAGGAAGAAATCACCATTTTGGAAGAGGAACTTTTTCAATACCAACAAAAAAGATTCGGGACAAGTGGAGATTTAATTACGCAAAAGATAATGCTTGCCAAACCTATTCAAGATCAAGTGTTTTCAGTAGTTGAGGATATAGCAGAGGCAAGAAAATTTGATTACGTTCTGGATAAAAATAGTGAAGCTACAATGGTCTTAGCTACAAAAAGGCACGATATTAGTGACCTTGTTCTAAGAAGGATGGCTACTTCTCGTCGTAAACAGGGTATGAGCAAAAAGCAAGTACAAGAGGTTGAAGAGGAAGAAGAAGTTGAAGATGCAATGTCACTGAGACAAAGCCGCCGTGAGGAACAGCAACGTAGAAAAGAAGAAGCTGAACGTGTAATGCGCATTGAAGAGAAGAAAAGACAAGAAGAACTTTCAACTAATGCAGCTTACCAAAAACAGCAAGAAGCTATTCGCTTAAGAGAAGAACAAATAAAATCTCAGCAAGAGAAACAAGATCGCCTTGCACAAGAGAAACAAGAAAAAATAGATGCTCAAAAACTTTTATATCAAGAGAAATTAAAAGAAGCTGAGCAAAAAAGAATACAACAAGAAGAGAATAAACAGCAAGCTATTCAGGATCGTATCAAGGCAGTCGAAGAACAAAAAGAAGAGGCTGACAAACGAAAAGCTGAAAGAGAGCGTTTATTAGCTGAAGAACGTGAACGTAGAAGACAGCAAGCTCTGGAACAAGACTCTAAAAAGAAAACAATAGACGTTGAGAAATTAAAAGAAGAACGTAGATTGGCTCAAGAGAAAAGAGAAGCTGAACAACAACGTAAAAAAGAAGAAGCTCTGAAAAGAAGACAAGAATTAATTGACGAATCTGAAAGAAAACAAGAAGAAAGACGTCAACGAATTTTGAAAGAACAAGAAGAGCGAAAAGAGCGAATTGAAAAGCAAAAAGCAGAAGCGCTCAAACAAGCCGAAGAGGCAAAGAAATAAGTGAATAACGAGAAATTTATAAAATAAAATCAAAAATCGAGACAATGAGAAAAATGAAATCTTTATTAATTGCAGCTGTTATGTTCTTAGGTGTAAGTTCAACTGCTGTTATGGCTCAAACGAAAGTAGCACACGTTGATGTTAGAACATTAATGACTGAGTTACCAGCAATGAAAAATGCAGAGGCTGAATTAAAGAAAATTGGTGAGGGATATCAGAAGAATTTTGAAACTATGATGGGTGAATACCAAACTAAAATTCAAAAATACCAAGGGGAAGCTGCTACTGTAGGTGACGCTAAAAATGAAGAAAGAGCTAAAGAAATTGATGAGTTACAACAAAGAATTCAACAATTCCAAACTACTGCTCAACAAGATCTTCAAAAGAAAGAGTTAGAATTAACTCAACCTATTTATGAAAAAGCTTTAGCTGCTATTCAAAAAGTAGGACGTGCAAAAGGATTCCAATATATCATGGACTCTTCTATTGGACAAGGAGTTCTTTTAGCTGATGGTACAGATTTAATCGCTGACGTTAAAAAAGAATTAGGAGTAAAATAATTCCTAAAAAAAAGAATAAAATATTTAAACCACTCTTTATCAAGAGTGGTTTTTTTATATTTGTATATGAATAAAAACAATCCTATAGGTCTATTTGATTCCGGCATTGGCGGAACTACTATTTGGCAAGAAGTTAATCTCTTGATGCCAAATGAAGATACTATCTTTATTGGTGATCAACGCAATGCTCCTTATGGGATAAGATCTAAACAAGAAATCATAGACCTGTCTTTCAAAAACATTGATTATCTATTGTCTTTAGACTGTAAAATCATAGTTGTGGCTTGCAATACAGCTACTACGAATGCAGTTAAAGAAATGAGAGAAAAATATCAAGTTCCCATTATCGGAATTGAACCTGCGATTAAACCCGCTACTATTTTAACCAAGACTTCTAAGATTGGTATTTTAGCTACAAAAGGAACCATTACAAGTGATTTCTACACTTCTAAAGTAAAACAGTATCCACAAGTAGAAATCATTGAGCAAATAGGCTTTAATTTAGTCAACCTCATCGAAACTGGTAATATTCACTCGCAAGAGATGAAAGACTTACTTACTTCTTATCTACAACCAATGGTAGAGAAAGGAATTGATACGCTTGTTTTAGGATGTACACATTATCCTTATTTAAAACCGATTATAGAAACAATTATCCCTAAAGGAATACAAGTCATCGACTCTGGTAAAGCTGTCGCTAAACAAACTAAAAAAGTCCTTAGCGAACTTGATTTACTAACTAATAGAGAATCTAAAGGAACTAATTACTTTTATACAAACTTGGATTTAAACATTCTGAAAGAATTCACCCCCGCAGACGGTGTTGTTGAATATAGAGAGTTTTAATCTAAAGAAAAACAAACGCATTTCCCTAATATTACATAAAGACAATTAAACACTATTACCACGGTAACTTTAATTAATTGCTTTATGTACAACAACAATAAAAAAGGTCTATACCCAATTGAGTATAGACCTTTTCTTATATTATCTGTTTATGCTATTCTTTATACCAACTTGAGTACATCACATAATTATTAGCTATTCGCTCTACTTCTCCTCTAAAGTCTGATGCATTGATATCTTTTACTTTTTTAGCAGGTACACCTGCATATATTGCTCCGGACTCTACTACGGTGTTTTGAGTAACAACAGCTCCTGCAGCAATAATAGTATTGCTATGTACTACGCAATTATCCATCACAATTGCTCCCATTCCAATTAATACATTATCGTGAATCACACAACCGTGAACCATTGCGTTATGCCCTATGGAAACATTGTTACCGATGACAGTGGGATGCTTTTCATAAGTACAATGAACTACTGCTCCATCTTGTACGTTTACCTTATCACCTAAAACGATTGAGTTCACATCGCCACGAATTACAGCATTAAACCATACGCTACAATTCTTTCCGAACTTAACATCACCTACGATTGTTGCATTCTCTGCTACATAACAATCTTCTGGTATTTGTGGGCTTTTACCTCTTACTTCTTTTATAATCATAATATAGTGCAATAAAAAATCCCGATAAATATCGGGATTTTTTTGATTAATCTTTTACTCCTGGACAATTACAATCTAAACTTATTCGCTTCGGAAATAAATTAAACCCTATTGTAAACTGGTGGAAGCCAGAATTACTAATAGTAACATCTCCTGATAGTTGTGAATAAGAATAAGAGAACATCACATTTTTATAATTACCTCCCACTAATGGAGTAATGTATTGTAGTCTTTGTGTTTTTGTGTTTCCATTTTTAACGTAGTCAGCACCGTCGAAACTTGTTCTGTACGATAGTCCTGCCCAGATTCTACCAAACTCAAACTGTCTGTACACTTTCATGTTCACATCCATTGTTTTCTCTTGAGTTTCTTCTGTGTATTGCAATAAGGCAGATGGTTCGTAAATCCAACCTGTACCGTATTTAGTATTACCAAAACTATACCCTGCTCCTAATAAATACTTACGTAAATTATTACTTTCTGTATCTGAATATAACTTTTGAGAGCTTGATACTGCATTCTTCACTGTCAACATTGAGAAGAAGTTTTTGTAGTGATAAGCTGCTCCGAAGTCAACTGAGAAATAAGAATCTTTCATTTCAATCCCGTTTCCAGTAACTGGATCAAATATCCCACCAAATTCAGATTCATCTAACGTAGTACGAGCAAAACCTGCACTCATACCAAAAGATAATTGATTCAAGTCGTAACGTGATTCACTAAACGAAATATGGTAAGCATAAGTTGCTTTGAACCCTGTTTGTTTATGATAACCATTCTTATCGTTGAACGCTATAATACCAACCCCTGAATTATCACTTAAACGGCTACTTGCCGCAAAGGTTAATAGTTTAGGTGCATCATCTACATCATTCCATTGTTGTCTTGTAGTTAATCTTAGTTGCGTACTATTCTTTATACCCGCCATTGCAGGGTGCAAAAGATAATAGTTATCAGCTAAATATTCTGAGTACACGGATAAGCCTTCTTGTGCAAAACCAAATTGCGACATTAATAGTGCTATGGCTAAATAGCGTTTTCTAAATATCTTCTTCATAACTTAATTATCTTTTTAAAGAGAAGTGTCCTTTGTAAGTAACTTTACGTCCATCTAATTCCTTGTTCCCTACAAAATCAGTAGTAAACTCTATTGTAAACCAATAGTCTGTTGAAGGAAGTTGTTTACCGTTAAAAGTACCATCCCATCCTTCTCCTTGAGGGCTCATTTGTTTAATCATTTTACCGTAACGGTCATAAATGTATATTCTTGCTTCTGGATGACCTTTCAATCCAGGGATATTCCATGTATCATTATATCCATCTCCATTTGGAGTAAAGAATTTAGGATATCCAAATACTGAAAACGTAGTAAATGCTGAACATCCTGATGCTATATCGCGAACCCAAGCTGTATGCTCCCCAATTGGAATATTGTAAAAACGACTTGATGGTTGGAATGCACCTGTATCAATTCTAAACTCATATCCATTTGTTGTTCCACTTGCTAATCCAATAACGACAGAAGCTTC
>JASLGC010000175.1 GCA_030150335.1 Flavobacterium sp. | reverse complement strand
ACCGTTCAAATCGTCAGAGCCAAATTGGAAGTTAGCAGCAGCTTTTAGTCCCATAAATACACCATAAGCAGTAACAGGAGAGGGGTTTCCTGATCCGCCTAAGCTTTCAGAGATTCCTGTAACGTGAGGTGTAATACTATGAATTAAGTCCATATCCTCTGTTGTAGTACCAACATCTTCTGCCGTGATATATCTTCCACCAAGAGAATCTACATACTTAGCGAAAGCTTTGATTAGTTCAGGACTTTTATCTTTTGCAGCATCACCTATTATAACCGCTTTTCCTCCTCCTAAGTCAAGGCCAGAAATTGCAGATTTATAAGTCATTCCTCTTGATAATCTTAAAACATCGTTTAGTGCATCCCATTCAGAATTGTAGTTCCACATTCTTGTGCCTCCTAATGCGGGTCCGAGTGTAGTATTGTGGATTCCTATTATTGCTTTTAGTCCAGAATCTTTGTCGTGACAGAAAACAATTTGCTCGTGGTTGTCGAATGAAGTTTGTCCAAAGATAGGAGCCATTTTCTGAAGTTCTTCTGGGGAATAAATCTTTGTAGTCATAATTACAGCTTTTTTATATTAATATAATCCACTAATTAGAATAGTGGTGCTTATATAAAGATAGTTAAAAAGTGTTGATTATGAATGTGATAAGTTTGTTTAAGAACTGTTAAAAGTAAAAATGTAGAAAAAAGAAGTATTAAAAATAATTATAAAAAAAAATCCGCATACTTGCGGATTTTTATTAAACTTTCATGATTTCTATTTCCTTAGCAGATAAAATATCTTCTATCTTCTTAACGAATCCATCAGTTAGTTTTTGAACTCTTTCTTCAGCCATTTTACAAATGTCTTCAGAAGTACCGTTTTTTTCTTCTTTTTTGATATCGTTATTAGCATCTTTACGAGCATTTCTAATACCGATTTTAGCATCTTCAGATTCCGCTTTAGCTTGTTTAGCTAAATCTCTACGTCTTTCTTCTGTTAATGCTGGAACATTAATAATAATGTTTTCTCCGTTGTTCATTGGGTTTAAACCTAAGTTAGCAACCATAATTGCTTTCTCAATAGGTTGTAACATACTCTTTTCCCATGGACTTACAGATAGTGTTCTTGCATCAGGTACATTAACGCTTGCTACTTGTGAAAGTGGAGTTTGAGATCCGTAATAATCTACAAATACTGCTCCTAACATTTGAGGAGAAGCTTTTCCAGCGCGAATGTTTAAAAGAGATTTTTCTAAATGGGCAATACTATTGTCCATAGATTCTTTTGCAGTCGCAATAATAAGTTCTAATTCTTCAGTCATGATTTCTGATTAATTAATGTTTACAGATACAGTAGTACCAACTGTATCATCTCCTTGGCAAACTTTTAATAAGTTATCTTTTTTATTCATATCGAATACAACGATTGGTAGTTCATTTTCTCTACTCAATGTAAATGCTGTTGTATCCATTACATTTAATCCTTTAGTCAATACGTCTGAGAAAGTGATTTGTTCAAATTTAATTGCTGTAGGATCTTTTTCAGGATCTGCAGTATAAACTCCGTCTACACGCGTTCCTTTTAAGATAACGTCAGCGTTGATTTCAACACCTCTCAAAACTGCAGCTGTGTCAGTTGTGAAGTATGGATTCCCTGTTCCTGCACCAAAAATTACAATTCTTGCTTTTTCTAAGTGACGAACTGCTCTTCTTTTGATATAAGGTTCAGCTACTGCTTCAATTTTTAAAGCTGTTTGAAGTCTTGTTAGCATTCCAGCAGCCTCTAAAGCTCCTTGTAAAGCCATACCATTGATGATTGTAGCAAGCATTCCCATGTAATCACCTTGTACTCTGTCCATTCCGACATTTGCACCAGCAACACCTCTAAAAATATTTCCTCCACCAATTACAATTGCAATTTCAACACCTAAATCGTGAACTTTTTTTACTTCAGCAGCGTATTCTGCTAATTTCTTGGGATCAATACCGTATTGTTGATCTCCCATTAATGCTTCTCCACTTAATTTTAGTAGAATTCTTTTGTACTTCATTGAAAGATAATTTTTTAAAGTTTTGCAAATATAAAGATTATATACTTCTATAAAATAGCTTTTTTGAAAATATGTGAATTCTCTTGAAATGATTTTTTAGCTTCTTGATATCCAATAGCAAACATTTCATCCATTTTCTTTTTATTTCGTTCAAAAGTGGAATATAAAGTCAATTCATGTGGTTCGATCAGAATATCACATAAGCGACCTTGTACAATATTGTTCATTGCAGTCATTAAGTCATACGCTCTAAAAGTAATAGAACGGATTGTGGTTAGGTCTGAAGGAGGAACAGTTTGTATTGGACATACATTACTCCCTAAAATAATATCACATTTATCTTGAAGAATATTAGTTGGGAAATTGTTTAAAATACCTCCATCACTGTATAATTGGTCGTTAATTTCATAAGGAGAAAATACTCCAGGAAATGCGCTTGATGCTAATACAGCATCCACAACTCTTGTATTAGAAGGGAAAAAGTGCGTTTTTCCACTTGCTATATTTGTTGCATTGATATGTACAGGGATCTGTAAATCTTTCAAAGTTTTGTCTTCAAAAACGCTTGTCAAATACCTATCAAATGTATTTACATCCATAATTCCTGCCTTTTTCAAAGTAAAGTGTTGCCAATTAAAGATGTTTACCGATTTAAAAAAGTGAAGTATTTCTGTTGGGTTTTTTCCAGAAGCGTACAATGCTGACACTATAGAGCCAGCGCTTGTGCCTGAAAGAACTGTTGGTGTAATATTTTGCTCGTGTAAATATTGCAATACTCCAGCATGAGCAATTCCTTTAAAACCCCCTCCTGATAAGGATAATCCTATGCTTTTTGTATTCATTGGTTTAGTGGTGTTTTCGATTTTAAAATAGTATCTTTGATAGAAACGAACAATAAATTTACACAAAATGATTAAGATTGAATCAAAAACACTTGAGAATAGTTTGAGTTACACTGCATTTCGTGAATTTGTAACGAATGCCTTACAAAATGACAAAGCAGCATTAAATATAAAAGACGACTATATAGCTTATGCAGAATTGAACGAAGCAAGATTGCACCGTTTAGATAAAACGTTGAAAGTTTCTGAAGAAGCTACAAATAGCTTAAAGAATTTAGCAAAGAAATATACTTGGGTTGTAATTTCTGAAAGTTGGTGTGGAGATGCTGCTCAGTCAGTTCCAATGATTAATAAAATGGCAGAAGCAACTGATAAAGTAGAATTAAAAATTGTATTCCGCGACCAGAATTTAGAGTTAATGGATCAGTTTCTGACTAATGGTGGGCGTTCTATTCCTAAGTTGATTATAGTAGATGCAGAAACATTAGAAGTTTTAGGAGATTGGGGACCACGTCCAGCAGGAGCTTCAAAATTAGTTGCTGATTACAAAGAAGCAAATGGTAGTTTTGATCAAACTGGAGCAGTGGAGTTACAAAAATGGTACACTAAAAATAAAGGACAAGAAGTTCAGAATGAAATTATTGAACTAATGTTGTCTCTTGATAAATAAGAGAATACCTGAAAAATCACTATTGTACGATAGCTTCTACAATAGTGATTTTTTTAGATAATGATAATCCAGCTGGATTACAACCAGGCAAATTTTCAGGTACTTCTTGACCTAATTTTTCAAAGTAATCTAACCATTCTGGAAAATACTCTCCCGTAGTTTTAGACTTGTAAGTCATAGGATATAATTTGAAGAATTCGTTATCTTCATTTGCATACTTAAATGCGTCATATAACAATTCAGAACAATAATACTTACCATTGTTCATCAAATAGTTTACATCATAAGGTATTCCTACTTGTTTAATAGCAAACAATTTAGCGTTCTCTATTAAATAGGTATATTCAGGCAATAGCCTTCCCAAATACATTGTATTCGTTGTCTTAGCTAAAAAAGCATCTAAAGGAGTAATAGCTACCTGTGGCCAAGTAGCTTCAATAACTTGAAGTTTGTTGTCGTAATTAATAACCATTCCTATATGGTTAAAATTTATATCGTTATAACCAAAAGTAACTTCGTTAATAGCATCGCATAGAGGACCACAATTGATATTTTGGAAGATAAGATCACCTTCTTTAAACGATGTCTTTTGTGCCCAAGAGAAGCAAGATATCAAAAGTAATAATAAGGCTATTTTTTTCATGATGGATATAATTTGGGACGAAGATAGGATATCCCCATTTTATTATCAAGTCAATTTTAAAGCAGGTTTATTAAGGATTCACTCATAAATTCGAGGTGTTCACTATTTAATTGGTACTTCCTTGTTTTTTTATAAGTAGTTTAGTTGAAAATTAATCAAAAACGGAAAGAAACTAAATATGGTAATTAAAGTGTCTCAGTTATTTAGAGGTTTTTTTTGTATCTGTGTGGTTTTCTTTGTCGGGTGTAAAAAACAGCTGCAAACGCAGGATATCAAAGAGTCTCCAACGGAGCAAATTATAGAAGAAGATAGTCACTACAACGAAAGAGAGAAAGAGAGAAAGATTTATAAAGTAGAGGGAGTAGATAATGAAGGAAATATCTATAGAGGAACGATTTCATTAATTGGAGATGTTGGAGCAGGAAGGATTTGCAGCAAAACTAAAGATCAGATATACATAGATGTTAAGCGCTCTTTAGAAGGAGGTGTTGAAGGAGTTGACAACAATGGAAATGTTTATCAATTACTTTTTACAAATAAAGAAGAGTAAGCATATTAAAATAAGAAAAGGCTATTTCTCATTGAGAAATAGCCTTTTTTATATTTAAGCCTCTTCGTTAGAATTCTTTTCTACTTGTATTTCAAATTCATCTAAACTAACAGAGTTAGCGATATCATATTCTCCGATTTTAGTTCGTCTTAAATTTGTTAAGTGAGCTCCTGAGTTTACTTTAAGACCAAAGTCATAAGCAAGAGAGCGAATGTAAGTTCCTTTAGAACAAACTACTCTAAACTCAATATTAGGTATAGTAGTACTTGTAAGTTCAAAGTCCTCAATTGTAATAGGTCTTGTAGGGATTTCAACTTCTTCCCCTTTTCTTGCATGTTCATAAAGACGTTTACCATCCTTTTTTAATGCAGAGAAAATAGGAGGTCTTTGTTGAATTTCTCCTATGAAAGACACTCTTGC
>JASLGC010000156.1 GCA_030150335.1 Flavobacterium sp. | reverse complement strand
ATTCAAATCATTCATATAGGCGCTTTTGATCAATTCTAAATCCGCTTGAGCTTTATCAATCTTAGCTGTAATCAACATTTTAAATTCCGCCAAATCGGCATCAGAATAACGTACTAATTCACCTATGTCTTTCATGATTTTTTCTATTTTAAAATTAACACTCGTGTCTTTAGCTCGTCGAACTCTACATCTACCCCTTCTGCTAATTCAGCAGTAAATTCCAATGTATGAGTCAACGTTTCAGATTTAATATAATCTTCATTCGCTAAAACAGCCTCTTTTATTTCTTTTTCTTCTTTTATTACAACTTTAATTTTATCTGTAACCTCAAACCCAGAATCTTTTCTGATGTTTTGAATTCTATTCACAATCTCTCTTGCAATACCTTCGCTTCTTAATTCTGCACTTATCGTAATATCTAAAGCTACAGTTAATCCGCTGTCATTTGCAACTAACCATCCCTCAATGTCTTGAGATGTAATCTCTACGTCTGACAATGTTAAGGTAATGCTTTTTTCTGATAAATTTACTACAATCTCACCATTTCTCTCAATTTGAGAAATATCCTCTTGCGTAAATTTCTGTATCTCTTTAGCAATCAAGCCCATATCTTTTCCAAAACGTGGTCCTAATGTTTTAAAATTAGGTTTAACCTGCTTAACTAAGATACCTGAAGCATCATCTAAAAGTTCTATTTCCTTTACATTTACCTCTGCCTTAACAAGATCTGCGATTAATTCTATCTCACCTCTTTGTTTTTCATCCAAAATTGGAATCATAACTCTTTGAAGTGGTTGACGCACTTTTATCATTTCTTTCTTACGCAATGACAATACTAAAGAAGAGATAATCTGTGCTTTTTGCATTCTACTTTCTAAATCTTTATCTACTGCATTCTCATCGTACAATGGGAAATCAGCCAAATGTATAGATTCAAAGTTTTCTGAAGATGTCGCCAATGTTAAATCTCTGTAAAGTTTATCCATAAAAAATGGAGCTATAGGTGACCCTAATTTAGCAACAGTGATTAAACATGTATACAACGTTTGGTAAGCTGCAATTTTATCTTGTGCATATTCACCCTTCCAGAATCTTCTTCTACATAAACGAACGTACCAGTTACTTAAATTCTCAGTTACGAAATCAGTAATTGCTCTCGCTGCTTTTGTAGGCTCATACTCTGCGTAGAACTCATCAACACGCTTAACAAGTGTATTTAATTCAGATAAAATCCAACGGTCAATTTCCGGTCTGTCTTTTAACGGAACATCTTGTTCTTCATACTTAAATCCATCAATATTAGCATATAACGCGAAGAATGAATAAGTATTATAAAGCGTCCCAAAGAATTTTCTTCTTACTTCTGTAATACCATCTAAATCAAACTTCAAGTTATCCCATGGATTTGCATTTGAGATCATGTACCAACGTGTAGCATCTGGCCCGTGCTCAGCTAAAGTTTCAAAAGGATCTACTGTATTACCTAAACTCTTAGACATTTTCAATCCATTTTTATCCAATACTAAACCGTTAGACACAACGTTTTTATACGCTTTTGTATCAAATACAAGTGTAGCAATCGCGTGCAAAGTATAGAACCATCCACGTGTTTGATCTACTCCCTCTGCAATAAAATCAGCTGGGTATGATAAATTGTTATCAATTAATTCTTTATTTTCAAAAGGATAGTGCCATTGCGCATAAGGCATAGAACCTGAATCAAACCATACGTCGATCAAATCAGCCTCACGATACATTGGTTTTCCTGATGGAGAAACTAACACAATGTTATCTACAACATTCTTGTGTAAATCTACTTTGTCATAGTTTTCTTCAGACATATCTCCAACTACAAATCCTTCAAATGGATTCCCTTGTTGAATACCTGCTTGTTGTGACTTAGCAATTTCATTCATCAATTCCTCAACAGAACCGATTAACACTTCTTCTGCTTTGTCTTCTGTTCTCCAAATTGGCAACGGAATACCCCAGTAACGAGATCTTGACAAGTTCCAGTCATTTGCATTTTTCAACCAGTTTCCGAAACGTCCTTCTCCTGTTGCTTTTGGCTTCCAATTTACCTCTTCGTTCAATTCAAACATACGGTCTTTTACTTCCGTAATTTTGATAAACCAAGAATCTAAAGGATAATACAATACCGGTTTATTTGTTCTCCAACAATGTGGGTAACTGTGTACGTATTTCTCTACTTTAAATGCCTTATTTTCTTCTTTTAAACGAATTGCAATCTCTACGTCCACAGAACGCTCAGGAGCTTGTCCTTCATCATAGTACTCATTCTTTACATATTTCCCTGCAAGGTCTCCCATTTCTGGTACAAAACGCCCTTGTAAGTCAACTAATGGAACTGCATTACCATCTGCGTCTAAAATCAACATCGCTGGTACTTCTGGTGTAGCTTCCTTAGCTACTTTAGCATCATCCGCTCCAAATGTTGGTGCTGTGTGTACGATCCCTGTACCATCTTCTGTTGTAACGAAATCTCCAGCAATTACTCTAAATGCATTCTCTGGTGTTTGGTATGGTAATGTATATGGCAATAATTGCTCATATTTCGCACCTACTAAATCAGCTCCTTTGAAATCCTTAACCACTAAGAAAGGAATCTTTTTGTCTCCTTCTTTGTAGGCATTTAATTCTTCCTCAGTAGAAACTTCAACAAACTTTCCAGCAAATTGTTTCCCTACTAATGGTTTACCCAATACAACACTAATTGCTTCTCCTGTATATTGGTTAAACGTTTTTACTAACGCATAATCAATTTTAGGACCTACTGTCAATGCAGTATTTGAAGGCAATGTCCAAGGTGTAGTCGTCCAAGCTAAGAAGTGAATTGTTCCAAATCCTTGTAAGAACTCTGGCAATGTTTCATCAATAGCTTTAAACTGTGCTACAATCGTAGTATCAGTAATATCTTTATAACACCCTGGTTGATTAATCTCGTGAGAAGATAATCCTGTACCAGCTTTTGGTGAATATGGTTGAATAGTGTACCCTTTGTATAACAAATCTTTTTTATAGATTTCTTTTAAAAGCCACCATACTGTTTCCATGTATTTTGGTTTATAAGTTACATAAGGATCGTTCATATCAACCCAGTAACCCATTTTTTCAGTAAGGTCATTCCACAAGTCAGTATAACGCATAACTGTGCGCTTACATGCTTGGTTATATTCCTCTACTGTAATTTTTGTACCAATATCTTCTTTCGTTATTCCTAACTCTTTCTCAGTTCCTAACTCAACAGGCAATCCGTGAGTATCCCATCCAGCTTTACGCTTTACTTGATATCCTTTTTGAGTTTTATATCGACAAAAAATATCTTTAATCGCACGAGCCATTACGTGGTGAATCCCCGGTTTACCGTTCGCTGAAGGTGGTCCTTCAAAAAATACAAAAGGCTTATTGTCATCTCTTGTACTAATACTTTTCTCGAATATTGATTGTTCTTTCCAAAACTCCAGCATCTCAGATGCTACCCCTGACAAATCAAGACCCTTATATTCTGTAAATTTAGTGCTCATCGTTGTTAACTATAATATTTTTTATCAATTGCGCGAATTTAAACAAATTACTTTAATTCCATCCTAATTAATTGGCAGAAAAACCATTAAAAAACCATTAGAGAGAAAAAACTTCTTTTAAAACCTCTAAAGAATTGGGCGTTCTGAAGTCACTCACATGCTGTTCGTAGTAGCTTATCAAAAGCTTTAATAGCTTTTTTCGATCTACTCCTGTAAACACTTTTTGATCTTTATTAAATCCCAAATGAATAAGTCGTTTTAGCAAGATCGTTTCTTCTACATCTACACACATCGGTGTAAAATGATTGGTAAACACACCACCTTCTAAATCAAAATAGAAACTATCCAAGTCTTTTATAGCAGGATAAAATCCATAAAACTTACTAATTTCTAACAGCAAGATTAAATGAAAGTTATACGTCTCGTCATGTGTATCAAACCATAATAAAGCAGTTTCTAAAAACGTATAGAATGCTTCATCTTTCATTCTTTCCTTTACTAAGTTATGTAAAACCTCACCTACAAAAATTGCAATGCAGTTTTTGGTGTAATCATAATACATCGTTTGATAAACATGTGCCAACTTCACTTCCTTAAAATACTCCAACCCTCCCTTGTTTTTGAAACTGAAATCTATTTCTAACATCGTCAATGGTTGAAAATAAGCAATCTTCTGGGCATTCTTACTCTTTGAAAAAGCATTGCGCACAAAAAAAGACAATACTCCCTCCTCTTCTGTCAAGCATTTTACTATCAAACTTTTATCTTGATACTTCAAAACACTTAATACAATTGCTTTTGTCTTTACTTGCATTTTTTCTTCTTTAATTAAAACTTAACAAAACCATCTGTTTACAATCGCTTTTTAAATTTCCTCTCAAATATAAGTTATTATCTTGTATCTATTCAAAATTCTAAAACAAACAAAAATCTCTTTATCTATTTAAAAACCACGAGTAATACCTCTTATTTCAAGCCTAAATCTTCACAAAATTCATAGATTTGCAATTACTATGAAAAAATTGAAAATGAAAAAATTAATCTACTTGTTACTTCTTCCTATTGTGTTAGTTAGTTGTAAAAAGAATGCCAATTTCTCTTTTGAGGAAAAGGAGTTTAGCAGCACATCTGAATTAAACTGTACGCCTGATAATTGCACGAACATAACAATTAATACTGCTCTCATCACCTCTCCTAATAATCAAGAAACACAACTTATCAATAGTAGTAACATTGCTTTGATAAACGAGTTGCTACCTTTTACAGACAATGAAGCAGAAGTTGACCAATATGAAGAAATCACAGCTACCTTCATTGAAGCCTATGAAGAAATGGCTAAGAAGTTCCCTACTGATGCTTTTCCATGGAAAGCTACAGTAACCAACAATATTACATTCTACAACCAAGACCTTATCAGCTTTGCGATTGAATACTATACTTATTCAGGTGGAGCACATGGATTTAAAGGTGTAAAAGCTGTTCATTACAACCCAAAAAACGGTCATATTTATTCTAACGAAGAATTATTTTCTAATTGGAGCGCTTTTCAAAATTTAGTAGAAACAAAACTTAGAGCTAAAAAAAGCATTAATCAAAATGATCTATTATTTGACGAAGACCAATTCAAAATGCCTGAAAACATATTTATTTATGAAGATTCTATTGTAGCATATTACAACAGTTTTGACATTACTGCGTTTTCAGATGAACCGGTTAGAATAGATATTCCAAAAGAGGAAGCGAATACTTTTTTGAAAATAAAATTAGAACCGATAACAACAAACGAGTAATTGTAAACTAAATTTACAAACGAATAATAGCCTTTTAGACTTTGAGTATCTATAAAAAAATATTTAAACAAACTGCCATTTATGGCTTAGCAGCTGTGTTTCCAAAAGTAATAGGGTTCTTCCTTGTTCCTTTTCACACAGAGGTAATGCAAAATGATGCTTACGGACAGTACAACGTTGTTTATGCAATTCTTATGTTTTTTAATGTTATCCTTGCCTTTGGTATGGAAACTGCCTTTTTTAGGTTTTATAACTTAAGAGAAAATAAAAAAGAGGTATTTAATAATTCTTTGCTTTTCCTATCTGCAACTACGCTACTTTTTCTGGGAATAGCACTATTTACACAAGAGTTTTGGTCTTCTTTTTTGAATATCCCTCAAGAGATATTGCAATACGTTATTTGGATTCTTGTTCTTGACGCTTTAGTAATTATTCCTTTCGCGAAGCTAAGGGCTAATCAACGTCCGATGGTTTATAGCGCCATTAGAATAGGAAATGTATGTGTTTACACTTTTTTAAACATCTTTTTCCTTTACTTTTTACCAAAGCTAAGTGCTGCTTACCCCGACTCATTTTTTAATACAATCTATATAGAAAACTATCAAGTATCCTATATTTTCATTGCAAACCTAATTGCGAGCTTATTAACATTCTTGGTTTTCTACAAGGATTATTTTACTATCAAGTTCAAGTACAACACAGAGCTTGGAAGACAAATGATGCGTTACGGCGTGCCAATTATGATTGGAGGACTTGCTTTTGCAATCAATGAAAGCTTTGATAAAATCCTATTAGAACGCCTACTCCCAGCAGATATCGCTTTATCTGAAGTTGGTAAATATTCTGCCTGTTACAAACTTGGTCTTTTTATGGTCTTGTTTAGGCAAGCTTATACATTGGGAATTGAGCCTTTCTTTTTCAATTATGCTAAGAACGATGACGCTCCTACAAAATACGCTACAATTACAAAGTACTTCACTATTTTTGGTAGTGCAATCATGCTTGGCGTAATTGTATTTGCAGATGTACTGAAAGTATTATTTATTAGAAACGAATCTTATTGGGATGCCATGGCAGTAGTTCCGTTAATTCTATTAGCAAACTTCTGTATGGGGATTTATACTAACCTATCTGTGTGGTATAAATTAAGAGATAAGACAATGGTAGGCGCTTATATTTCAATATTTGGCGCTATACTAACATTAGTATTCAATTACTTACTTATTCCTTTTTGGGGATATATGGGGTCTGCAGTTGCAACATTAATTGCTTATGGCTCAATGATGCTTATCTCTTACTTAATGGGACAAAAATACTACCCAATCCCTTATGACAAAAAAGCTATCGGAGGATACTTAGGATTAGCTATTATCCTTTCTTTCGGATACTTCTACTACTTTAGAGAGAATTATTTCGTAGGAATAGCCGCCATTCTGATTTACGCTGCTATCATATTTAAAAGTGAACAGAAAGTAATCAAAAGCATTTTAAAACGATAATAAAGAAAAAAGGATAGCCCAAATAGAGTTATCCTTTTTTTTACTTTTATCAAAATAGTAAATAGGTTTTCACCATAGTTCAGGAAGTTTTTAATTTAAATACGATCACATTCTCTTTACAAATAGAAAGGAGCAAGTGGATATGCTCAAATCTTTCTTTTAGTACTATTTAAGCTAGTTTTAATGTCTTGACTAACTCTTAATTGTTTTCAACACAAAAACACTTTAAAGAGGCTATTTAACACTAATAGGTGATTTGACAAAAGTAATTAGAGAGTTCCGGAAGGTTGTATTTTTTTGTCTTATTAAAAGTATTGAACAAGTGAGTATATATCCATCTATTGTAAAAAATGTGTAAATAGACTATAGTGATAAGAATTACTACTTTGGAGAGCAATAAAGAGGATGTTTAAAAGCAAGAATGTTCTTTTCTGACGAATAAACTAAGAGTAAGAAATCAAATTTCAGATTAGATACTTATAAATAGCATCAATCTATGTCATAAAAAAAGCACCTTACAATTGCAAGGTGCTTTTTTATATAATCAATTTAGCAATACATTTTAGTTTGCTAAGATAATAATCTTATTATCGCTTAATTCTAATGTTCCAATTGTGATAGGCAAATGATAAGTATCCTTACTTACTTCTTGGAATTTTGAACTAAACTCTGGTGCAATAGAAATGTTTTGCCCTGTAAACTTTACGTTTCCTTTTGTTAGAATCGAAACAATAGGAGCGTGATTGTTTAACATTTGAAACTCTCCTTTTGCTCCTGGAACTGATACAGCAGTAACTTCTCCAGTAAATAAAGTCGCTTCAGGTGATACAATTTCTAATTTCATATTGATATATTTAAAAAGTGACTAGATTATAATTCAGCAAGCATTTTCTCTCCAGCTTCAATTGCTTCATCAATTGAACCTTTTAAGTTGAAAGCAGCTTCTGGGAAACGGTCTAATTCACCATTAATGATCATGTTGAATCCTTTGATAGTATCTTTAATGTCTACTAAAACTCCAGGGATACCAGTAAATTGTTCTGCTACGTGGAATGGTTGAGACAAGAAACGTTGAACACGACGAGCTCTATGTACAGCTAATTTATCTTCTTCAGATAACTCTTCCATACCTAAGATCGCGATAATATCTTGTAATTGTTTATATTTTTGAAGGATCTCTTTTACGCTTTGAGCACATGCATAGTGTTCTTTACCTAAAATTTCTGGAGATAAAATACGAGAAGAAGACTCTAATGGGTCTACTGCAGGGTAAATACCTAACTCAGCAATTTTACGAGACAATACTGTAGTTGCATCCAAGTGAGCGAAAGTCGTCGCTGGTGCAGGGTCAGTTAAGTCATCCGCAGGTACGTATACCGCCTGTACTGATGTAATTGATCCTTTTTTAGTTGATGTAATACGCTCTTGCATCGCACCCATTTCTGTTGCTAAAGTTGGTTGGTAACCTACTGCAGAAGGCATACGTCCTAATAAAGCAGATACTTCAGAACCAGCTTGTGTAAAACGGAAAATGTTATCAACGAAGAATAATACATCTTTTCCTTGGTCGTCTCCAGCACCATCACGGAAGAATTCAGCGATAGTTAATCCTGAAAGCGCAACACGAGCACGTGCTCCTGGTGGCTCATTCATCTGTCCGAATACGAAAGTACATTTTGAGTCTCTCATTCCTGGTTTATCAACTTTAGATAAATCCCATCCTCCATTTTCCATAGAGTGCATGAAATCATCTCCGTATTTAATAATACCAGATTCTAACATCTCACGTAATAAGTCATTACCCTCACGTGTACGTTCTCCAACACCAGCGAATACAGATAAACCTCCG
>JASLGC010000105.1 GCA_030150335.1 Flavobacterium sp. | reverse complement strand
CTAAACTTTAATCAAACTTGTCTGTCAATGATTTGGCCAGTCTATAACGTACAAGTTTTTGATCAAATAGACCATATATGTAATGGTCTGTAACAATCAAATCTGTAAGCTTCTCTTCCCCTAGGTGATAGATATAAAAGCTTGAGATATAACTGTCCTTTACAAAGTCGTAGATATCCACAATACTGGCTTGTTTCCAGATTGCCTTGGACTCCTTTTGTCCAAGAGAGTTTGATACAATAAACAAGAGATTATTTTTAACTACTACTTTTTGATTTATAGCGCTCATAGGAGTTGTCATTTTATGCTCTCCTGATGGTAGTTTAGCGGCTGTTATAAGGGTGGTTTTGGTTGTATCAATAGTATTTTGTCTGTTTAATAACTCTAAACTAGAGTCAGTTAAAACATACTGATTCTTATAATAGTAAGTATAGATTAAAGTCTTGTTTTCTTTGCTATAACTAAAACTGCCATCTGTGTCAAATACTCCATCCGAGTTACTCTCTAATAGCTTTGAGTTAATAGAAACTCTTGGCTTATTGTTTATATTAATAAGCCCTAGTACATTTTTATAGTCTTGACCACTTTGGCTCTTGATTATAATAGATATGGAATCAATTGGAATAAAGTCATTAAAGTAAGCTTCTTTAAAACTAAACACCTTTGTTTGTTTCGTTTTTTCATTAGTGTTTAATAGCCCCTTATAAACTATAGGAATTGAACCATCTGCTAAATAGAAATAAGGATAAGCTATTTTTAGTCTCAAATAGGTATATTTAAACTGAGTTGAATCTATTTTTATCAAGTAGTCCTCTCTTTGCATTATAGAATCCACACTAATAAATCTAAGTGGAGATTTAGTATTACCTAAGTAAATCTTGTCTTTGTAGTATCCTGAGAAGTAAAACGTATTTACCTTTAAATCTAAAGTATCCTGTTCTGCTACTCCATGAGGCAAGTATCTTCTTATAAAAGGATTCTCTTTTTTTATAATGTGTTCAGAAGACACAAAAAGAAGTATAACTGTAAGAATACTTACAAGGGTGGTAGCAATTGATAATAGGTAGAATCGTTTTGGTTTATCATCAGTATAGACTATACTGAGCAAAATTAAAACACTAGTTATTATATTAAACCATAGATGTTCATTCCAACCTAGTTTTTCCAGAACTCCTCCACAAGAACAAGGAATAAAGTCACTGTAGTTTAAGATAAGGTAGATGTAAATAGAAAATGCAACCATGAGACTATAACTTAAATATAGTCCTATAAGCCTTGTAGATCTAAGAGTAAGTAAAAAAGCAATAACAAGCTCTGATATAACAACTAAATAAGCTATAATACCAGCATACATGCTTAGTAGTGGTGACTGAGTAAGCTGAACTTTAAACTCTTCAAAAGTTATTAATTTACTTATTGCTGCATAAACAAAAAGTAACATAACAAAATAACGTACAATAAGGACATACTTGGCTTTCATGGTGTTGCATTTTGGGATATCCCAAAGCTACTTTATCACCTTTTGTGAATCAATACGTCTTTTCACCTATTTTTTATTACTTCTTATAAAATCAGATTCATCTATATAATGTCTTAAAAAAGCATACATAATTACACCTATAAAATTATATGATTCCGTTTTTTGCATAAGGATTTCTTTATGTTTCTCAACTGTCCTAAAACTTATAGCTAATTTATCAGCTATCTCTCTTCCATTATATTGTTTTGCGAAAAGCTTTATTAATTCCAACTCTCTTTCTGAAAGATTAACTACTTTATGCTTTATCTCTAAATCTTTTAAAGTTTGTGCTAATTCCTTTTCAAAATAAACACCTGATTCTTTGACGGTTAATATAGCATTTCTAAGATATTTTATTTTTGTATTTTTAGTCAAATAACCTGCTATATTATATTTCAACATTCTTGATATACTATAAAGATCATTAAAACTTGTTAGAACAATAATTTTAACCTCTGGATATTTTTCAGTAAGAATAGATGCTGTTTGATATCCATCCATAGAAGGCATCTGAATATCTAAAAAAACAATATCTATTTTTTGTGTTTCCATAGCCTCTAATAACTCAAGACCATTAGAAGCTTTCAAAACAACCTCAATATTTTCGATTTGAGAAAGTAACAATTCAAAACTCTTTCTAAAAAGCTTATGGTCATCAACTATGCCTATTTTTGTAATCATTATTATCAAATGTTATTGTTACTAAATTCCCTTTTTCTAACACTTTATGATTAAAAACAGCATTAATTTGCTTGATACGTGTTTGAATATTACCTAAACCTATTCCTTTACTATTAGTCTGATAATCCAAATTAGAACTATATGGTATTCCATTGTCTAAAACAGAAATAACAAACTGATAATCATTCCATCTCAACTCTATACTAACCAAACTTGCAAGACTATGCTTAACTATGTTTTGAATTAGCTCCTGAATTATTCTATAAAACTCTAACTTTACTAACTCTTGTAACTCAAAACTTTGAAAATTAGATTTTACTTCTACTTTAATATTGTTTATTTTATTTATTCTATACACATAATTTTTAATAATCAACTCTAAAGGATTACTCTTTATCAGTGGTGGTGATAAATTATAACTAAGTGATAAGGTCTGATTATAACATTCTAGTAAGCCCTGTTTAACTTCGTTGATAGCCATTTGTTTTAAAACTATATCTTGACTTGACTCATATACTGATATAAAGTTTTGGATAGTAGCTAAATCATTACACATACCATCATGAAGTTCTTTTGCGATGCGAGCACGCTCTAAATGCTCAGTTTCAATAATAATCTTTAACTGCATTTTTAAATGCTCATTATGATATGTTGTAATTTTTTTCTGATAAATTATTAGAAGCACTAGAACCACAAATGCCATAGTTATCATAATAAATGTACCTAACCAAAATAACTTATTTAATTCATTTTCCATACTCCTATTATAATGACGATTCGTAGTATTAAACTTGAAATAATATTTAAAAGCCAATAATCAGCAAAATACAAAGAACTCTTAGCGATACTATTAGATAAAATAAATAATGAAATTGTTACACTATAGTGCATAAATAATCCCATAACAAAATAAAAACTCGGTTCTTTATAAAGCTTCAAAATAATCTTTTGCTCAAATATTTGCTTTACCCATAGAAAACTAGAAACTATTACAAAAAGAGTCAAAAAAAATCTATTTATTCCTTTCGATTTTAAAAAAGAAAAATCTTCATTAAAACAATATTCGAATGAATAAACGTATATAACAATAAAAAGACCTAATGATAAATATATATACATCATAGGTCTTTTTATAAGCAAATTTTTAAAAAGATAATAAATAGAAAGAAACTCTAATAAAGAATAAATCTGGAACCAACTTAAAACATTTATTCTTAATACAAAGCTAGCTATAGTTTCATATACTGACGCCAGTACAAACAATATTAATAAAGGTATAAAAGCCTTTTCTTTAGACTTTACTCTAAAAAGAAAAATCCCCATTGGTACAACACCTAAAAACAAAATCAGATAGACTAGCAAAATATACATTAATTATCTTTGATTTAAAGGGCTTTCTTCATCTATGCATAAAGGTGGACAGGTAATTAATTCTTCTAAAATCACTCCTTCTATTAGATCTCTTCCATTTAAATCAACTCCAACTAACACCAAATTACTTTTAGCTGTTTCATTATTTATTCCTGAATAAATACGCAGACCAATACAATCTTTTTGCTTTAACAATTCCTGTAATTTTTCAAATCCAATAAAATAACTACTAATAGCATTAGGATTTTGCTTTTGAAATAAACTCGTGTATTTCACAGCTTGTTCTAAGGTGATTATCTCACCACTTTGAATTGTAACTTTCATAAATTTAATACTTTATAATTAATAATTTCAAAGATTAACTATAAAACATTACATATCAATACGTGTTTTCACCTAAATAATCGTGTTTTCACGTATTGACTTCCATTTTAGTTTTTTTTTATTTTAGAACTTTATCTTCTCCCTTTGTTTTGAAGATCTAATGTCCCATAGAAATCCAATCTCAAAATAAACAACTTATGGCACAAACTATCACTTACCAAACTGCCCTTAAATTCATTTATGAAAAAGAAATGGAAT
>JASLGC010000301.1 GCA_030150335.1 Flavobacterium sp. | reverse complement strand
TAGTTTCATTGAAGAATTTTACTGTTCCTTCTTGCATAATATTAAGTATTTAATTTTGTATTATTTTATTATTTTGGCAACTTCTATAGCTCTAAGACCTTTAGGAGTTCTTTCTTTTTTAAAGGTAACACGGTCACCTTGTTGTATTGGTTGTGTTAATTGACTGTTATGTACAAAAATGTTCTCTTTTGTCTCATCTTCAGTGATGAATCCAAATCCTTTGCTACTGAAATAAGTAACTTGTCCAACACATTCTTCATTAGGACCAGCTGCTGACATACGACGTTCATGTTCTCTGTTTGCTGCATCAATGTCTTGCTCTCCAGGAGGAACATCAGTAAGATTACCATTAATATCAACATAGATTAACATCTCGTCAAGCTCTTTTCCTTTGTTGTTGTTCGTTTTACGATCTTCTCTTCTCAGTGCTTTCTCTTGTCTTTTCTGTGCTTTCTTTTTGTTGTTTTCTTTTTTGGAAAAAGAATCAGCCATATTTATTTTGTTTTTTTAGTTTATAATATTTTATTGTGATACCTGTTTTCTTACTTTCATTTTAATTCCAGTAAAACGTTGGATATCATTAAGCTCTTTCTGTTGTTCTGGTGTGCAGATTGAGAGAGCGGTGCCTTTTATTCCTGCTCTACCTGTTCTTCCGATACGATGTACATAAGTTTCAGGTTTATCAGGAATATCATAGTTAATGACAAATGGTAATTTATCAATATCTATGCCTCTTGCAGCGATGTCAGTAGCGATTAATATTTTAATACGTTTACTTTTAAAGTCTTCAAGAGCTTTTATCCTTGCATTTTGAGATTTATTACCATGAATAGCCATTGCTTCAAGACCTCCCTTGTGTAAGTGTTTCACTAAATTATTAGCTTCATGCTTAGTACGCGTAAAAACTAATGTTGATTCAGGTTTTTCACTTAAAAGAGAGTGTAATAAATTTCTTTTATCTTTTTTCTCTATATAATATACCTCTTGTGTAATAGTTTCTGCTGTAATTACTTCTGCAGCAACTTCTATTTTTACGGGATTCTTCACTATTGTATTAGCAAACTTAGCAATACTTGCTGGCATTGTTGCTGAAAGGAATAGTGATTGTCTCTTAGAAGGTATATGTGATAATATCTTTTTTAAATCATGGATGAATCCCATATCAAGCATTTGATCAGCCTCATCTAAAACCAATACTTGAAGTTTTGATAAATCAACATACTTTTGATTGATTAGGTCTAGTAGGCGACCTGGAGTTGCAACAACAATATCTGCTCTTTGTTTTAACGCTTTGATTTGTGGTTGTAATGAAACACCTCCAAATAAGGCAATAGTTTTAAGTGGCAAATGTTTGCTGTAATCCAAAAAACTGCTATGAACTTGTAGAGCAAGTTCACGTGTAGGTACTAAAACCAATGTTTTGATTCCTCTTTGTGAATTAGCTTCTTGACTAAGTTTCTCTAAAATAGGTATTGCAAAGGCTGCTGTTTTTCCTGTTCCAGTTTGAGCAGTACCAATTAAATCTCTACCCTGTAGGATAGTTGGTATTGCTTTTTCCTGAATCTCAGTAGCTTCTGAGTAACCTATCTCATTTAAAGCTTGTTTGATTTGGGGTATTAAAGGTAATTCTTTAAAATTCATCTTTTCCTTAATAACTACATAAAGATATAAAAAATCTTTTAATAGTTTGTTTAATTTTTAATAACTATTTGTATTAGTGATCTCTTCGTATTTACTTTTTTACAAAAGATTGTTTTGACTACGGGATAGCTCAATACTTGGAGTATAGGTGAATCACATAGGTTATTAATATTAAACTTAAAGACTAGTTGATTACTTTGTTTCTCTTAGAAAGAAATCTTGTAATCACTTTGTTTGATGTTGTAATGATTAACTAAAAACTTCTGAATTGCCGTTACATATCAACGTAAATAGCAAAACAGTTTACTAAATATAAGAATCAAGAGTTAATGTGAATTTTACTTATGTATAATTCTTTCTTTTATAAAGGCCTCTATTTTGTAGAGTTCATAATTAAAAAAGAACTTATTAACTATTAATACGTTGCAAATGTAAGATTATAAATCGAGATTAATCATATTTATTTATTTATTTTTTCTAAAAGCAGTAAGTTTTTTTTATTCTATGTCTTTTTTCGCCGAATATTTTTTACCATTTATATGAATATATCGAAATATTTTTAATTTTCTCCTTTATTATTTTCGGATTGATTGATGTTTTTACCTAAAAAGATATTTTTTAGTCTAAAAATGAGCAACATAAAGATTGATTATTACTTCATATCGATAACAATATGCGTTATTTATTCGTGAAATGTACGCTATTGCTCGTATTCTATTTTTTCTAATACGTTGCTTTGTAGGTTGTTGTTTATTTCCCCGAAATACGTTTTCATGGGCTTTATCAGTCTGTAATCTCGTTTATTTAAGTTAAAATGCAATCACATATTTTTTAACTGAACTATATTATTTATTGGTGTTAGAGAGACTTTTATAAGGTATATAACAAAAGAATAAGGTTGTCCTATCAGTAAAAATGCGATTTTGCGTAGTAGCATATTGTCTTTACTTCAGGTAAACACTTGATTTAAGAGTCTCGTCTTACATTCTTACTTGAATTGACGACTTGCAAGAGTTTGAAATAACTTCATCTGTAATGCCTCTTTTGTTTTTAAACAGAAAGGAGTACTTTTGAAAAGGACTTTTATTTAAAATAAAGTACTAATTAACTATTCATTTATGTTGTATTCCTCGTTTAAAAGCATGTATAAGTGTATGTCAAAACTACTTTCATTAGGAGCGGTAATCGCTTGTTTTACATTGTGTACTACTGCCGTATTTGCTCAAGAGGAGGAAGCGGACAAGTTAAGTATCATAAAGTTATGGCAAGATGATAATGGTGATAATAAACTATTTATCAATGTAGGAGCTACTTGTAATAATTACGATAGCAAAGGATTGTTTCCCAAAAAAGGTCATCCTTCTAAAATATCAGTTGAGTTAGAGAATTACGAACACAAGGTTTTTGCTGAGTATATAGATAGGTATTACGACAAGGAAATGTTGATGTTTTATGACGAAGCTATCTGGTTTACAGAACTCAATGAAATTCAAGCTGTTTTTATTCCGGTGTACTATTGTACTATATTTCATGGTAATACTATGGCACTGACTTACATTGTATTGTACAATGGCAAACGCTATTTATATCATTTCGACTTTCAATGTGAGTCCAATGTTTTAGGAAAATGTGAACTTCCTTATTCTAAGAAACAGCTAACAAAACGCGTTGGCAATCTTCCAAAGGAATTGCAAAGCAAATTTGTAGATTATTTACGTACAATTTATACAACAAGAGAAGACCTTTTTCCAAATCATATGACATTTGATTTAGAGAAATACCATAAAACAAAGAAGCCCTATGATTTAGCAACGGCTTATAACTCAAGTTATCCTTATGTATTGTTAGATAAGGTGAATACCTATATATCAGGTAGACGCTATAGTCTTGCATTAACGTATTTAGAGGAGTTTGAGTACTTATATGTACGCGAACCTAATATCGTTGATGTAGCAGGGTTCTATATACAAGATAGAAAAATAAGCGGTAAAGCAGAAGATTATAAACCATTGGTATTTGACAATCCTCAAGAGCTATTAGACAAGGCAAAATTGTTTACGGAGTACAGTCTTTATCAAGAGGCCTATTTGATTTACAAGGTTATGATTGAGGAGATTATAATGGCTATGGCTGAAGAAAGATAATCTAACTGAATGGTGTTTAATATCCTATTGACAGTACTATTTACTCTAAATGAACTCTTTATTTTACTAATTCACACAGAAGCTATAAATTGCTTCAAATCATCTAAAGTGATTTGTAAATATGCTGAAAAAGAGAATTTTAAATTAAATAGTATGAAAAAGGTAGTTGCACTTTTAAGTGTAATGTTTTTAACATTAGGAGCATGTTCTTCTGACGACAACAAAGGAAGTGATACAACAGGTATAGAGGTAGGAATATCACATTCTACTACTATTAAAACGCCTAAATGGTTACATGGTACGTGGATGTACAAGGGGTTTGAAGAATCAGAGAACTGGAAACCAGGATATAGAATTAGTCAAGATGATGTATGTATGCTTGTTGGTACAACTTATTGCTACAAAGGCATGATTAAAGAATTGTTGCGTGTTTCAAAAGACGCTGTTAATGTAACACAAGAATACGATGAAGATTATTATTACCTACATATAGATATTGCCGGAGGAGCGTCTGTCGAATTAGAATTTAATCGTGTAGATGATAGTAGAGTGGATTTCGTTCAAAATGGAACGAGAACTCAGTTGCTTAGAAGATAAGCGATTGCTATAGATTACTTTTGAATATATTATATAAGTGAGTTTTAAACCTCTAATAAGTGTACAACTTATTGGAGGTTTTTTTTGTTCTTGTAATTAATTATGCTGTATTTAATTTATCTGTTGCCTTATTGCAAATAAAATAGAACTTTTTTCTATAGTAGTATCTTTGATTATTAAGTGCTTATAGTTTAAAAAGCACAAGAAATCATGTGTTTACAGAATTATAGAGTTTTAAGTGGACTGTTGAAAGGACTTTTAATCGACTTTTCTCCGACTAAAGTCCGTGTTTCCAACGTATATCAAGGGTTTTATTCGAAGCATATACGCTTTGTAAACGAATGTTGGTGGGTTTAGCTATAAAGGAAGTGAAAGTAGCTTCATTTAAAAAAGCTTCAAGATATCAGCAATTTACAAATGTCATAGGTGATATATGGAAATTTTCTTTATTTTTAATCACTTTAACTTCTAAGTTATGATTAAGTCACTTGAGAAAATGTTTTATCCATTAGCTATTTTTATGGTGTTGGTGGTGCTTTTTGCAGTAGCAAATGAAATACTCTATTTATTGCTATTCATTCCAGTTCTCTTTTTTTTAGGGCTGTTTAGAATCTATATTCTGGACCAGCGATTACATTATTATGGAGAAGAAGCCTTAGCTACAGTTGTGAAGTATCAATCTTATTTAAATTTTGACGAAGATGTAGCAAGCAGCAGAAGAGGAAGTGTAAAAAAAGAAGTCTTGATTATGGAGTTTATTACCAAGGATAATGAATTAGTACGAGGACAACCTACACAATACGATTTAAATGCACCCGAATTGGATGAAGACGATAATGGGGGGCCAAGCATTGCACAATATAACGAGTATAAAAACTTTAATCCAGTAGGAAGGAAATACGAAGTAATCTATGATAGAGAAAGACCAACTACTTTTATTTTTAAAGAATTGCTGATTGATGAAATAGGATTAAGCGCCAAGCTAATGCAAGGTTTAGCTATTTTCATTGCATTAAGCTTCATTTATATTTTCATTAATTATAGTATTGTAGGCACTGTTTTACAGTTGTTTTAAAATTATATAAAGGACTTTTTCTAAGGTCCTTTTTTTAGTTACCATACTTGTTGTTTAAGAACGGAATAAGTGTATAAAAGTTTAAATATGTGCCTGATTCTTGCAATCAATACAGGTGTTACTATCGGTATTAAGTTTAAAGGTTACCTTTAAGGTTTAAAAAATGAGTTTATGTCAGAGGAGCAATTTAGAGCAATAGATGAGCTTTATTATAGTAGTTTACACAATAAAGAAGGATTTGATTTAATATCTATTTTAAAAGATAATTTTGAAGATTTAGAGATAGTTGATGAACAAGAACGCAGTTTGTATCACTATGCAGTCAAATATAGAAATGCAGATGCAATACAATTCTTGAGTGAGCAAGGTGTCAAACCACGACCTGATAAATATGGAAATAGTCCTTTGCATTTATTAGCAGAAAGTGTGGTTTCAATCAATCAATTAGAAAGTATTGAAGACGATTTTTATGAGGTAGCAGTTGCCTTGATGAAGGCAAAAGACAATCCAAAAAGAA
>JASLGC010000265.1 GCA_030150335.1 Flavobacterium sp. | reverse complement strand
TTAAAATAGCGTGGTAAAAAAGAAGAGGACTGTTTACATTTGAAAGTAAATAAAACATATTAATCACTTTTAAGGTTAATTAATTGTATGCATTAATTATGCCTTAGTAAAGGCAGATTTCTTAAAGTTACTTATTTTTTTATTGTTTTAAAATTTAACTAGGAAGTTAAAAGTTTTAAAAACACTGATATTCAGTGTTATAGTTTAGTTGGTTAGTTGTAACTAGCGTTTTTTTATATAAATATATATAGACGGTCTAGCGTTTTATTTTAGATCTTTATCCAAAAGGAGAACTCTTTAAAAAAGGCGAGATAGAAGATTTTAAATGAATTAAAAGTGTTGTTATGGTTGGATATTCTATTGGAATATGAGTTGATAAAAATAATAAATCAATTGTAAGAAGTGGAATTATTGAAACTCAGTTAAAATTTAATTTCAAGATAGAAAATAATTTGTAATTGAAACAGCTTGTTTTCTTAATTCTAGTTGGGTGTCTAAGTTTTTATTTTCTGAGAGGGCTTATAGTGATAAAGATGTGATGTGTATACCGGTGTTAAAATTAAATTGTTAAGAACTTTATATGAAGGTTCTTAAAATAATGCTAATAGAGAGATAATTGTTGTAACTGTTCAAATTTCTACTATTTCATATAGTTAAAAGTCAAAGCCAACTGTTTGATATTTTGTGATTATTACAGAAAGGATATTAAATTTAGAAGAAATATCTCTTACTCAAAGTAAAAAAAAACACTTAAATGAGTGTTTTTTTTTGACTTTGAGTACTTTAATAATTTAATTTTTGGTTATGAACAACAGAAGCTTTGTATTGAAACACAACCTAAGTTTTCACCAAGACAACTAGTTGAAGAATCTCCATTTTCTTTAGTTATATCAAAGCTTTTTGTACCTGTACTAGCTAAAATGTTAGAGACGCCTATAGATGTGTTTTTTGCAGGGATATGAAATTTTTCATTTTTTAAAATTTCATTATCAGAATTAGAACAAGATGTTAAAACAAATGCAGATAGGATTGTTGTTAATAATAAATTAAGTTTTTTTTTCATTTAGGTCATGTATTAAATAAATTAAACTTCCAATTATTGGTACTGAGATTATTATAAGTATGTATATTATATATATGTATCCTTTTATTTTTTTATTACGTATTAAATGATATATGCTATAAATAGTAATAATTAAGTAAATGCCAATAATTGTTAATGTTTCTAAAGGGCTTATTATTCCAAGTTGAGAAATATTCATCTGTTTTGTTATTTGTTGATACAAATTTACGTTAAGGTTAGTGTTTTTGTTGTACCGTATTTATGGTATATTTTGTAAATACCTAATTATTTGATTTTGTGTGTTTTTATAAATGAAGCCTCTCTGATCAGTAGCTTGTTTGCATAATTATTAATTCTTTAAATTAATCGTGTATGAAGGGAACATATGATGATTTTCTTATTAAACTTGAGTACTCACTTAAAGAAAAATTCTTTGAAGTTTTATAAGAGTTTAAGATTGCTAAATCAGAAGTAGACAACACCTATATGGTTATTAAAGATATTATAGATTGTTTTTATAACAAGGCAGATCAGTTAAAGAAGCTATCTCTTTTAACGTATGAGTTATTGTTAATCAGATTAAGACGATGCATGCTTCACAAAAAAATAAAAAATCTATTGATGAAACATCAAAGATTTTTAAGAATTCTGAGGTGTCTAAATATACAAATGATGGCGAAGGGGATTTGAAAAAACTTAATGAATTATCTGATATTAACTTATCTTTTGATAATAGGGAGTTACGAAGATTTAGAAAGCAATAGATGGGGTAAGTGTCGATATTGAGGTATTTGTTTCATTGTTTGATCTTCTTGATCAACAATTTTGAAAGTGTAGATCAAACATAAATTGTCATTGTATTATCAATCGAATTCAAAGTTTTAAAAATTTATTACGAAGAAGAGTTAATAGATCAAAACGAAATATTAGAGAGTTCAGTAAAATAGCATTGATTTTTTGTGAAGGTAATTATATGTGTGTTTTTACATTGTCGTTAACCTAAAAACACAGAGGAAAGTGGGTAAAAAAAAACTCCTAAAACCTTGTTAAAAGGATTTAGGAGTTTTGTAGCGAAGACGGGAGTTGAACCCGTGACCTCAGGGTTATGAATCCTGCGCTCTAACCAACTGAGCTACCTCGCCATATAGACTGCTATTACTTCTGTAATGCGAGTGCAAATATAGAACAAAAAGATTACAAAGCAAGCGCCAACACTGATAAATGCTGATTTTTTTTCTTTTTTTTTTATTTTTAATTAGCTTAAAAATTTGATGTGATTGCTAATTTTTATTGTAGCTATTTAATAATGAAAAGATTAAGGTGTTTAGGTGTTCAATTACGGTAGAAATATTTTTTTTAATATTTTTTAATTTGAGGTTGTTTTTTTATGGATGGTAGAAATTAGAAGAGAAAAAGAAGGGCTTAAAAGAAAGTAAACTGGTTGATGAGTGGGAGGAGAGTTAGTTGTATGCTTTTGTAATAGAAATAGAGTAAATAAATGTTACAATCTCAATATATACAATTCTGTGTAATGCTTGTTATTGTCTATATATAAAGAATATGCTCGACTTACAATGATAATATTGATAGTAAATGAAAGTATTTACTATATTTTGCAACTTTAAAATAGTGGTGTTGTATTTGTGCCCCCTTGTGAATAAAGAGATGATTAAGATTTGTTCGAAAATAAAAGTAAAATTGCTTTGGTCGTGTAAGGGTACTCTTTTGATTTGCTCTATAAATGAGATTTTTCTAAAGGAGTCTAAAAGGAATCTGTATGAATGCTTAGAAATGAATGTTTGAGTTTTTTAAAAGTGCTTTATTGGAGTGTGAGATGAGAGGTATGTGACTTTTAATTAGTAATAAATTGGTAGAGAATTTTGAGTCTTTTTATTGGCAATTATGTCGTTATAAATGACATAGGATATTGATATATAAGAGGTGTAGTCTTAAAAATAATGTTTTGTATATTTTCTATAGTGTTTTTTTTAAGGTTTTTTTTTCAGGGATTTACTAATGTTTGATAATAGGAAGAGGGGGAGAAGAAGTGAGTAATATACTTTATATAGATTGAGTTTAAAATCAATAAATGAACGAGCCATTGAATAAGGGAATTACATGTTTTATTTTCTTAAAAGTGTATTTGTTGTTGTGGAATAAAGGAGTTGATGCAAAGTAAGCATGGAAGATAATAATAGTTGACATTGTTAATGACCTTGTTTGGGAGTGGTCTAAAATATTTTACATTATATAAAAGGATATTTTACAGTCTTATGTGGAATATATTAAACGAAATATAACAGCATAAAAAAAGGACATAATCTAAAGATTATGTCCTTTACCTTGTAGCGAAGACGGGAGTTGAACCCGTGACCTCAGGGTTATGAATCCTGCGCTCTAACCAACTGAGCTACCTCGCCATGCTTATGTTCTTGTGATTACTTCTGTAATGTGGGTGCAAAGATATAATAAAAATAATACAATGCAAATGGTATCGTAATAAAAAAATATTTTTTTATTTGGAAAAAATGTCTATATTCGAAAAAATTAAAAATTGAAGCTATGGCTATGAAAGAAAAATACGAACTAGAATTTCCTATCAATTCTTCCCCACAATTATTGTATCAGTATATTTCTGATCCATCAGGATTGAGTGAGTGGTTTGCTGATAATGTAAATTCAAGAGGAGAGTACTATACTTTTATCTGGGGTGATTCTGAGGAAAAAGCTCGTGTTGTTACTCGTAAGACCGATGAAAGAGTGAAATATAGATGGCTGGATGAAGATGAAAAAGATACAGAATATTATTTTGAATTAAGAATACATAGAGATGAGTTGACAAAGGATGTAACAATTATCGTTACAGATTTTGCTGAGTCTGACGAAATATCAGAATCAAAACAGTTGTGGGAAAATCAGATAATGGATTTAAAACAAGTGTTGGGTTCTGCGTAATTCCATAAAATATAACTTATATTTGCCGTTAATAGTAATCAGAATAATTGAAATATGATTAATGTTAACGGCAAAATTGTTTCTAATAGTGACATATCGTTAGAGAATAATAGAGGTTTTTTATATGGAGATGCTGTTTTTGAAACAGTTAGAGTATTAGATAGTAAAGTTTTATTTATTGAAGATCATTATTTTAGATTGATGTCTTCGATGCGTATCTTGAGAATGGAAATTCCTATGGAGTTTACAATGGAATACTTCCAAGAAGAGATATTGAAAACTGCACAAACTTTAGAAAGTAAACCAAGCGCTGTACGTGTGCGTTTTACGGTATATCGTGATGCGTCGGGTAAATACTTACCAAGTTCAAGAAAGGTTGCTTATATAGCAACTGCTGAAGAATTGGAAGGTAGTGTGTATGATTTTGCAGAGGTAACTTGCGAAGTAGAGTTATATAAAGATTTTTATGTAACAGCTCACTTGTTATCTACTCTGAAAACAAACAATCGTTTGATTAATGTTACTGGTAGTATTTTTGCAGATGAGAACGGATATCAAAACTGTTTCTTATTGAATGACAGCAAAAATATTGTGGAGGCTTTAAATAGTAATATTTTCGTAGTTAAGGATAAAGTAGTTAAAACTCCTCCGTTAAGTGATGGTTGTGTAAAAGGAATTATGCGTAAACAAGTGATAGAATTGCTTGAAAAGCACCCAGATTATACATTAGAGGAAGTATCTATTTCGCCTTTTGAATTGCAAAAAGCGGATGAAATCTTTTTAACGAACGTAATTTCAGGTGTGCAAGCAGTAACTAAATACCGCAAAAAAGAATTTAAGAATGATCTTGCAAAAGATTTAGTAAATAGATTAAATGCGAAAATCCGACTTCTTTAATTGAAGTTCGGATTTTCTGGCGCATTTTGCCAAATATTATATTTCTCACCCATATTTACAATTGCTTTCTTCCAAATGTTTTTGGAAGGACTTGTAAATATTGTGTCATAGTTTAGGCTATTGATCTTAATCCAATAGTTGTCTTCAATTTCATAATCGAGTTGATCTACATCCCATCCCGTATATCCTAAATAAAAACGAACATCTTCTTTCGTTAATAAACCATCATTGATTAGGTTTATAATCACATCAAAGTCCCCTACCCAATATAATTCATCACGTATAAGAAAGCTGTCTGGAATCAGGTCTGGTCTCTTGTGTATGCAAAATATCTTGTCTTGTTCTACAGGGCCACCTTCGTGAATTGTATATGAAGCATCGGTATATGGGATTAAATCGTTTAAAGTTACCTCTAAAGGCTTGTTTAAGACAAAACCAACTGATCCAACGTCATTATAGTCAGCTAATAAAATAACCGACCTGGAGAAAGGTAAGTCAATTAGATTCGCAGAAGGCAAGGAGATAATAAAATCTCCTTTATCTATTTTTTGTTTATGTGTCATTTAAGAAAGTATAGGATATTTAAGGTTAACTAATTTACAAAAAAAAACCTCATTTAAGAATAAATGAGGTTTTGTAAATATTTTAAAAAAAGTATTTAATCTATAGATGATTACTTTTTCTTATTAACAGCATTTTCTAATTCAGAACCAGCTTTAAATTTCACAACGTTCTTAGCTGCAATTTTGATAGTTTTTCCAGTTTGAGGATTTCTACCTTCTCTTGCTGCTCTTTCTGATACAGACCAAGATCCGAATCCTACTAGTGAAATTTTATCACCTTTAGCTAAAGTAGTTTCAATGTTTGATAAAAATGATTCTAAAGCTTTTTTTGCTGCAACTTTACTGATCTCTGCATCTTTAGCAATCGCGTCAATTAATTCTGTTTTGTTCATAATAATTTTTTTTTAATGGTTAACTTTATTAACGTCCTCTTACAAATTTAGGGCTATTCTCTTATAAAACAAGTGTTTTGCCCAAAAAAATAGAAAAAGTTAAAGTTTTATTTTGGTTTTTTTTAAGTAGACATTATTTTTATCTCAAAACATTGATTTTACTCTTATTAAAAGGCTTTAGCCTCCTCGGAAAACGAGATACCATTTAGCAATTCATTTGCTTTCATAGGTTTCTTTCCAGGAAATTGCAATCGAAGGATATTGATGAAACCTTTTTCAATTGCTACTCTGATTTCTTTCTTAGTATGAGTGATAGTTCCTAATGGCAAATTGTGTTCTGCTTCTTCAAAAAGTGTTTCGTATAATTTTACATTCCATTCTTGTTCTTTGTCCGCAAATACACACCAAGCAGTTGGGTATGGGCTTAGTCCTCTAATTAAGTTGTGGATTTCATTTCCTGGTTTTGAAAAGTCAATCTTTGTATTGTCTTTATTTAGCTTATAAGCTGTTTTGGTTTCTTCTTTTGGTTGAGTAGTTGTCTGCACTTCTTCTTTTTCAATTAAAGAAAGCGTTTCTATTACTGTTTCAGCACCTAATACCATTAATCTGTCGTGAAGCTCACCTGCACTCTCATTGTCACCAATAGCAGTTTCTTTTTTCATAATGATAGCACCTGTGTCTATTTTTTCGTCAATAAAGAAAGTTGAAACACCTGTTTTAGTTTCTCCATTGATAATAGCCCAGTTGATAGGTGCTGCACCTCTATAATCTGGAAGTAAAGATGCGTGTAGATTGAAAGTACCTAATTCAGGCATTTTCCAAACAACTTCAGGAAGCATTCTGAAGGCAACTACTACATTTAAATTAGCGTTGTATCCTTTTAATTCTTCTAAGAAAGTTTCATCTTTTAGATTTGTAGGTTGTAGTATTGGTAAGTTCTTCTCCAAAGCATATTCTTTTACTGCAGAATATTTTAGTTTTTGTCCTCTACCAGCAGGTCTGTCTGGGGCTGTAATTACAGCTACTACATTATATTTATGTTGATACATAGCATCAAGAATTCCTACTGCAAAGTCTGGAGTTCCCATGAAAATGATACGTAAGTCTTTCATATTATCTGATATTGATTTTTATCGTTAGGTTTTATTTTATTTTCTTCAAGAAGCACTTGTATTGCATACATAATGTCTTCTTTTTTAAACTCATTTCTTAATTCTATGTCTTTTATACTTAAAGGATTTTCCTTTAATAGAATATAGATTTGAGTAGTTGCTTTTGCGCGTTCATTGGCATTAGAAGCTATTTTCTTTTTTAAACAAGTAGAACAAGTACCGCAATCCTTATCCGTTTCTTCGTCAAAATATTTTAATAGGATTCTATTTTTACAAATATCCTCATTTTCAATATAAAATAAGAGCGATTCATATTGATTTATTTTTTGCTCATTATAATGTGTTAAGTGAGTAAATGTTCTGTAAAGTGCTCTATCTTCTTCCCAAGCTTCATTGAATATAACAGTGATATCATTGTCTTCAGGTGTGAATCGACACAATTCTTGTTGTTGGCATTCTTGCAAACATTTTGTAATGTCTTCAATAGATTCTTCTGTATGCTGGGCTATTAAATCGAGATTTATGTCTGTTTCATATTCATAAATACCAGGATAGGTTCTAAGAATGAACAACAAAATGTTCTCGTATATTTCGCTGTCATAAGAAAAGTCTAAAATATCGCTACTCGGAGCTGTAAAAACAAGTTTGGTTTTATTTCCTGTATTTTGGGTTAGGCGAATGATACCTTGTCTATCTAAAAATTGCAATGCATTATAAGCTTTGCGATATGGGAATTTATTGTGATTGCAAAACTGATTAAAGTTAAAGCTATTGACGCTGTTATATCCCTCTCCGTAAGCAATGTTTAAGAAGTTGTTTAGTTTTCTATAGATTAGTTTTAGAAATTCCTTATCAAATAAACTCGCTTTAAAAAGAGTCGTGTTTTGTTCTAATTCTTTATCTGAAAAAAGTATTGTAGCGAATGATTTGTTGCCATCTCTACCTGCACGTCCTGCTTCTTGATAATAATTCTCAATGTTTTCAGGAATTTGAATATGGATTACATTCTTCACATTTTTTTTGTCAATTCCCATTCCAAAGGCATTGGTAGCTACAATTATAGGATATTTTTCGTCCATCCATTCTTGCATTCTCTTCTTTTTATCATTGATGGATAACCCTCCATGAAAGAAAGTTGCTTTGAAGTTAAGCTGGTTTAATCGTTGTGCAAAAAAGTAAGTTTCTCTTCTTGTTCGCACGTATATAATGCTTGGAGCAGGGTTTTTGCGTAGAATTCGCTCTACGATGTTAATTTGGCTTTCTACTTTATAAACGCCGTAAATTAAGTTTTCTCTGTAGAAACTTTTGGTAAATAAATTGGGTTCTTTAAGTTGTAGGTTAGTACATATATCTTGAATAACCCTTTTATTAGCAGATGCAGTAAGGGCGATAATTGGAACGTTTGGAAATAAATCACGTAGCTTACCTAAGCTTAAATAAGAAGGTCGAAAGTCATGTCCCCATTGAGAAATACAGTGAGCTTCATCAATTGCAATTAGATTTATTTTTAGCTTTTCTATTCTTTCAATAATCCAACTTTGTTGTAATCTTTCAGGAGAGACATAAAGGAATTTGTAATTTCCATAAAGGCAATTGTCAAATATGGCGTCTATTTCATGCATTGGAGTTCCTCCAATAATAGCAGTAGCTTTTATATTCAGCTTGTTTAAGTTGTTTACTTGGTCTTCAATCAATGCGATTAAAGGAGAGACAACTAAACAAGTTCCTGGCATTATTAGAGCGGGAATTTGAAAGCAAATACTTTTACCTCCTCCAGTGGGAAGTAGGGCAAAAGTATCATGAGAATCCAAGACAGAGTTAATAATCTGCTGTTGGGGCTCACGAAAGCTATCGTGTTGCCAATACTTT
>JASLGC010000229.1 GCA_030150335.1 Flavobacterium sp. | reverse complement strand
CAAGGAGACCCTTCTAATGATATTCGTAATGAAATCAGAAGATTTGCAAATGAGAATGGTTTATCATTCTTCAACCCTCGTGAGCAAGAAGGTTTGTTGCGTACATTAATGATTCGTACTGCATCTACAGGTGAAGTAATGGTATTAATCCAATTCTTCCATGAAGATAAAGAACAAAGAGAATTATTACTTGATTTCTTAGCTGAGCGTTTCCCAATGATTACATCATTACAATATGTTGTAAACGGAAAAGCAAACGATACTATCTACGACCAAGATGTAATTTTATACAAAGGACGTGATTATATATTAGAGGAAATGGAAGGTCTTAAATTTAGCATTAACGCTAAATCGTTCTACCAAACAAACTCTGATCAAGCTTACGAACTATACAAAATAACAAGAGAGTACGCTGGATTGACAGGAAATGAGTTAGTATATGACCTTTATACAGGTACAGGTACTATTGCTCAATTCGTTTCAAAAGAAGCTAAAAAAGTAATTGGTGTTGAGGCAGTTCCTGAAGCAATTGAGGATGCTAAATTAAACGCTGAACGAAATAATATTACAAACTGTGACTTCTTCGTTGGAGATATGAAGAATGTGTTTAACGATGACTTCATCAATACACATGGTCAACCTGACGTAATTATCACTGACCCTCCACGTGATGGTATGCACAAAGATGTAGTTGAAATGATTATGAAAATAGCACCTAAGCGTGTTGTTTACGTAAGTTGTAACTCTGCTACTCAAGCGCGTGACTTAGCGTTAATGGATGAGAAATACAAAGTAATCAAAGTAAGACCGGTGGATATGTTCCCACAAACACACCACGTTGAAAACGTTGTATTACTTGAATTAAAATAATAAATAATAAAAAAGCCCTTGTAAATTAATACAAGGGCTTTTTTTTATTTCTATTCCTTAGTAGCTATAGACTTCAACACTATTGTTTGCTTTTCTGCTTTTGATATAAGATTTTAAATTCTTCTTTACCAATATCAGCACGCATTTGCTTAATAATAGGTCGTCCCAGCATAATACCAAAACCAACGCTACATTTCACGTAGTACTCATATCCTTTTTCTAAAGTTAGCTTAACTTCTTCTGTTGTTTCTAAACTACCTTTAAAAATTCTATCACCGTATTCAGTTGTCTTATAACTAAAAGTTTCTCCCGTACGCATTCTCCCAATATTTTCACTTCTTTCATCTTTTACTTTATATCCCAGCAGATTTCCTGGGCCACCCGTTGGTCTGTAAAAATGAACAATAGCATAGTCTGGTTCCCCATCCATTTTTTTTGCATAAACATTGGAATCACTAAATCGCAAATCTTTTAAATGTTCAGCATTCAAATTGCGAAAAGCCTTCCCCTGTAATCTATAACAAGTACTACCTAAAGAAGTAGGAGTTTTAACCTCTGTAACCATGATAATGTTAGCCCCAACTTTACGTGCTGCTTTTTCAAAATCTCCGATAACGGTTTCATAATCACATCGCATTGTGAATCCTGAATCCCCCACTTTAACTGTTCCTACAAGTTCTGTTGCCTCTGGTAATTGGCGAACATTATCTACTATATAAACTTTAGTAGAATCTGCTAATGAATTATGTTTTGTTCCTGATACTTTTGTCTTTACAGAAGTAGAACAACTACATAAAATTGCACTAATAAATAAGATAGATAGGTACCTCATATTGCTTGATTTTATAAATAAAAAAAGAGACGCAATTATACGTCTCTTTTTTTTATATTTCAAGAAATATTAAAATATTCTTAATTATTTTAAAATAACTGTTAAGCCTTTAGGACCGTGCGCTCCTACAACTAATGCTTGCTCAATATCTGCTGTTTTTGAAGGTCCTGAAATGAACACTCCAAACCCTTTGTCATTTGTTCCAATCTTAGCATAAGCCTCGTGCATATTGTTCACAATCTTATTCTTGTCTAATACAATCACCAAGTATTGCGTAATAAAGTACAACGCTTTATGTTTAATCTCTTGTGGAATCCAGATACAACCATTTTCAGCCACACCAATTTCCCCTTCAATTACTGCTAAGTCAACATCTTTTAAACCACTTGCTTCTGCAACAGAATTAGGGTCTAAAGTAGTCAATGTAATATCTTTTAAAGCAGAAGAAATCTCTTTTGCATCCGGATATAAATCACGGATAACAGTGTTGATGTCTTGTCCTTCTTGTAAAACTACAGCGTGACCACCTACAGCCTGTGAAATTTCAACAAACTGTTCTAACAAGTTATCGTAAGTGATAGCGTCCAATTTCACAACTGGTCTATCATGTCTCTCTTGTATATTTCTTGTTATATTTTGTAATATGTAATTCTTGCTACTCATAACTTCTTATTTTTTTTGAACCTTACCTTTCTTCCACATTTCTGTAAAAGACTCTTTTGCAAAAGGAGGTAACGAACGTCCCTCTTCCCATTCTTTCAATCCAAAAGTTAACGAACGCGGCGCATACTTCGCTAATGAAGAGAACTTCAAACTTGTTCTAAACAAAGCTGGGTGAGTAAATAAGAATTGCATACCCGAAGAAATAAGCTTCTTAGAAGAATTTGCTTTTCCTAATGTATCCAAATCTTGACGCCATTTATAAATCTGATCTGCCAAGTCAATACGCACTGGACATACATTGTTACAAGAATAACAAAGTGAACATGCAGATAAGTTCTCACTGTGTTTTACAGGATCTTTTAGCATACCTAAGTTGATACCAATAGGTCCTGGAATAAAGTAAGTATAAGAATATCCACCACTACGTCTGTAAACAGGACATGTATTCATACACGCTCCACAACGGATACAGTTCAATGATTTGATATGGTCTTTATTTGTAAGAATATCACTACGCCCATTATCAACAATAATGATATGGAACTCACTTCCCTCTACTGGCTTTTGGAAATGAGAAGTGTACGTTGTACTTGGCTGTCCTGTAGCAGAACGAGCTAATAAACGTGTGAATACTGCTAAACATTCTCTGTTTGGAATAACTTTTTCAAGTCCCATTGAAGCGATATGTACTTTTGCCAATGAAGTACCCATATCGGCATTCCCTTCATTTGTACAAACAACAATCTCTCCTGTAGAAGCCACACCAAAGTTAACACCTGTCATAGCAACATCAGCTGTCAAGAAATCATTTCTCAATGACGCTCTTGCAGCACGTGTTAAATACGTAGGGTCACTATTTCCTTTTTCTGTGTTTAATTTCTCACTGAACAATTCCCCTACTTCTTCTCTTTTCATGTGAATAGCAGGAAGAACGATATGTGAAGGCGCAGTTCCATTTAACTGTAAAATACGCTCTCCTAAGTCACTCTCAATTACATCAATTCCCTTAGCCTCTAAATAATGGTTAAGTTCACACTCTTCAGTAAGCATAGACTTACTTTTTACCATTTTCTTAGCATTGTGCTTCTCAAGAATTGAATGCACAATAGAATTGTGTTCCTCAGCATCTTTTGCCCAGTGAACAATAACACCATTAGCTTCAGCATTACTTGAAAATTCTTCCAAGTAAACGTCTAAATTACTAACACTGTGTAACTTTATTTGCTCCCCCATAGCTCTAAGCGCTTCCCACTCAGGAAGTGTCTTAGACATACGGTCTCTTTTTTCTCTTACAAACCACAAAGCATTATTATGCCAAGCAGCCTTTTCTGAATCCTGCTGAAAAACTCCAGCATTCTGTGAATGTTTTGTACTTCCCATAATCTTATAATCCTGCTGCAAATATTTCTACTACGTGAATAGTTTTAATAGGCAAACCTTTTTTGTCTACTATACCACCCATATGCATCAAACAAGAACTGTCTGGTCCTGTAATATATTCAGCTCCCGTTGCACTATGACAAGATACCTTATCATTACCCATTCTAATAGACACTGCTGGTTCTTCGATAGAAAACATTCCACCAAATCCACAACATTCATCTACTCTTTCTGGCTCTACAACTTCAACTCCTTTTACTAATTTTAATAAATCCTTTACTTTAGAATAAGGCTTGATGTTTAACTCACTTGCTGAACCCAATTTAAGTTCTCTTAAACCGTGACAACTGTTATGTAAACTCACTTTATGAGGGAAAACACCTGGTAGTGCATCCACTTTTAAAATGTCGTGTAAAAACTCACACATATCATATACCTTACCACTAACTTTACTCGTACATCCTTCTTTCTCCATAATGCGTGGGTATGAATCTTTTACGAACCCTACGCAACTACCTGAAGGAGCAACTATATAATCATATTGATCAAATAATTTATTAAATTGATTTGCCAATGGTAATGCCTTATCTTCAAAACCCGCATTTGCCATAGGCTGCCCACAACATGTTTGATCTACAGGATAATCAACCTCTACACCAAAATGTGTTAATAGCTTATAACTTGCTACACCTACTTCCGGATATGCCGCATTCACGTAGCAAGGAATAAATAATCCAACTCTCATA
>JASLGC010000216.1 GCA_030150335.1 Flavobacterium sp. | reverse complement strand
AACGACTATTGTATCGTTTATTGTATTGGTATTGGCTTTAGTAGCCGTTGTTTTATTATCTAAAAAACTATCTCCAGTTATCGAAAGTGCCGTTGCAGATGCAGGAGCACCTAAGTCATTGGTAGGTATTATCATTGCAGGACTAAATCTGTTACCAGAAGGATTAGCAGCTTATAAAGCAGCAAAAAAGGACCGTTTGCAAACAAGTTTAAACTTAGCAATTGGGTCAGCTTTAGCTTCAATTGGTTTAACTATTCCAGCGGTTGCTATTGTAGCGTATATTTCAGGAATGACTGTTGCCTTGGGTATTGATGCTAAATCAACATTATTATTGATTACGTCACTTGCAACGGTTTATATTTCTATTAGCTCAGGAAGAACTAATATTCAACATGGTATAGTACTATTAGTCTTATTTGCTACATACCTATTTACAACTATAGCACCTTAATCACATTACTCAAAAGAGGTTCGATTAATGGGCATTTAATAAAGTAAAAAGGCTGTTTCATAAATATGAAACAGCCTTTTTTATATCAATGAAGACCTAAGTCATTATTGCATCTTATTATACTATTGGAATAAGCTTAAATTTAGCTCATTTACTAAATCTAAAATCATGTGGTAACCAACAATTGAGTTCCCTTGTTTATCTAAACCTGGACCGAAAGCACCAATACCTATTTTAGATGGTACACTTACAGCGATTCCTCCACCAACTCCAGACTTACTTGGTAATCCTACAGTTCTTGCGTACTCCCCACTGAAATCATACATTCCAGCTACAAGCATTTGAGATTGGATCAAACGAGACATTGAAGCATTTTTATATTTTGCATCACCATCAAAACGCGTACATTGATTAGCAAAGAAATAACCTATTTTCGCTAAATCTTCAGCTGTTACTTCAATAGAGCATTGTCTGAAATAGTTATCTAATTTATCTTCTTCACCTTCAATTAAACCATTGTTTTTTAGCAAATAAAAGATTCCTCTATTACGGTGCCCTGTTTCTTTCTCAGACATAAACACATCGTGATTGTAATCTATCTTATCATTTTTAGTGATATAACGCACTAAATCAAGAATCTTTTGGAAAGGGACATCACCTTCTCCTGATAATAATGCTGTAGTCAAGATTGCCCCTGCATTCATCATTGGGTTCAAAGGCTTTCCTGATGTCTCTAAATTAGCATAGTGGTTAAAAGGTTTATCCGTTCCGTAATATCCCATACGAGAAAATACTTCACTCTCTCCTTTTTCTTGTACAGCAATCATCAATGAAATAATCTTAGAGATACTTTGCATTGTGAACTTCTGAGAAACGTCTCCTACATTTACAACTTCCCCATTTGGTTTAACAACTGAAAAAGCCATTAGATTTGGATTCATTTTTCCTAACTCTGGAATATAGTCAGCAACTACACCTTCTGTTTTATACACTTTATTCTTCTCAAGGATACGCGTCAACATTTCTTTAGAAATTTGATTTGTATTGTCGCCAGTTCTAATAATTTTTTTAGCATAAGCTGTTCCCCCGAAAGAAACCATACAAGCTACTAACCAACTAAGGACAATGTTACACACATTATTTTTCTTCATTTAGTAATTATATTTAATGAATATTCTTTTTTCTGATGATTTTACCGGTTTCTGTTTCGACAAATTTCTCAACAAACTGTACCTCTCTTGGCTTCTCGAACTTTGATAAATCCGCATATATATCTTCTGGAAGTGTATAAGGCGTACTTTCAATAACCAAAACAAGCCTATTACCTAAATAGTTATCATCTTTTCCAATAACAAAGAAACGATAAGGAATTCTTTTTGACAACTTTTCTTCTATTTGCTCAGGAAATAATTTTACTCCACCGCTATTTATTACGTTGTCAGCTCTTCCTTTCCATTTAAAATGTGAAGCATCAATAACCTCCACTAAATCATTTGTAATGACTAATTCAGGATTGACAGTTGGAGCTGAAATCACTAAACATCCGCGTTCATCTTGTTTTACAGTAGCATGTGAAAGAACAGAAAACACATCTGTTCCAACTCTCTTTGCTGCAATATGCGTAATTGTTTCAGTCATCCCGTATGTTTCAAAAACTTGGGTTGACAATCCAATCAACTTTTCAGCTAATGCAGCATTGACTTTAGCACCACCTATTATTATTGTTTTTACATTGCTTAGTTCCTCGATAGAATTTTCTACTTGCATAGGAACCATTGCTACAAAATCATATTTCTTAGTATTCCCTTGCAAAGGTCTTGCTGAAGGAGATACAGCATCTAAATGCCATCCTAATAAAAGAGCACGAATAAACATTAGCTTACCTCCTACGTACTTCGTTGACATACATAACAAAGCAGAAGCACCACATGGAACATCAAAAAAAGCACCTGTTGCCTTTGCAGAACAAACCATCGCTTCCTTTTTCAATTGTATCTTCTTAGGTGGTCCTGTCGTTCCTGAAGTAGAAAGTACCACATAATCATTATCATCAAACCACTGAAGTATTAAAGTACCTAAATCAACTAAATACTCTTCAGTACTATTAACCATCGCTTGGGCTTCAACTAACAACTCTTCCTTAGAATAAGCCTTTTCGTTTAACCTAAAATCAGGATGTATATAATGTAAACTCATAATTATTCTTGTTCAATTACTCTGCCAAACAACTGCTGTTTCCAATTCTTCCAACCATATTTTTTAGCGAAAATAAAGACAACTAAAGGAAGAATTATACCGATTTGAATAACGTATTCCCACACTGAAATATCATTATCTTGGTTTACGTTCACAAATATTGAATTCGTTTGAAACGCAGTCCAATCAGCGGTAACCAATAATACCCCGATTAAATTATTTGCAGCATGAAAACCTAATGCTAATTCTATTCCATCATCCATTAACGTGATAACTCCCAAGAAAAAGCCTGTTCCGATGTAATAAATCATAATCACTAATCCCACCTTTTCAACTTCCGGATTCCCTAAGTGCATCAATCCGAATATAATAGAAGTTGCAAATAAAGCTACTGCTCTACTTCGAGAAGCAAGCCCAATGCCCTGCATTAGATACGCTCGCATAAAATATTCTTCAAAACTCGTTTGTAATGGAATTAAAATAATCGCAAAAATAAAGAAAACCAGAAATGGTCCTATTTTCAGATTAAACTCGAAATCATTAGGACTATCGATATAAGAATAGATAAAGAATCCCAAAATTACGGCACTCCATAAAGTAAAAGAAAAGACTACTCTTTTCAAATCTACCTTATAACGCGACGTGGTTAAACTTTTCAAACTCTGCTTGTGAACTGCTAATATCCAAACGATTAAGAACACCAGCATAAACACTAATGGACCAATTGTGATTAAAAAGTTGATATTTTTACCATATTTTTCGATGTTCATTTTTATGATTTCATTAGTAGAAACCCTCGAAAAACGAATTGAAACCCAATTCAAAAACATAATTCCTAAAAAAAATAAAGAAAAAGGTAAATAGTACCATAGTTTCTGTTTTTTGTTAATTCGCAATAACTGTTCAATAAATCCCATATTTCAAAAATTGTACTATATTTGATATAAATTCCTTAATTATGATCACAATTTACCACAATCCGCGTTGTAGCAAATCACGCGAAAGTATTGCTTTCATGGAACAACAAGGTGTAGCTTACAAAATTATAAAATATTTAGATGCTGACCTTACAGAAACTGATGTAAAGACAATTCTTAAAAAACTTAACTACAATCCAATTGAATTAGTCCGTACAAAAGACGCATTTTGGAAAGATACTTTTGGAGATGCAACCTTAAGTGATGAAGAGATTATTGAAGCAATGGTAAGCAATCCAAAGCTTATTGAAAGACCTATTGTTGTTAATGGTGGAAAAGCCGTTATCGCAAGACCAACAGAAAAGATTCACGAAATACTTTAAACTGTTAACAGAAAATTAACAAAGTCAAATTAAACCTTCAACACAAATTATAGTCTAAGATTTATAAACGATCGACTATAATGAAAAGATTAAAGACTACAAAAGTTCTCCTAATGCTGTTTTCTCTATTTATTGGATTAACAGCATTTGGGCAGAACTCGAAGACAAGCACTCTATCAGGTACTGTTGTTGAAGCAGCAACTAACCTACCTTTAGAGTATGCAAGTATTTTTGCTCAAAATGAGACAAATGCCAACATTGTATCTGGCGGTATGACAGATGCAAAAGGGAACTACTCTTTTACTGTTCCTAATGGCTCTTATTACATTAAAATAGAATATTTAGGGTTTAAAACCATCGAACTACACAAAGTAGTTGTGAATGGCAATACCAACATTGGCACTCAGAAAGTAGCTGGTGATACTGAAATGCTTGATGAAGTAGTCGTAATTGCCGAAAAATCAACTGTTGATATTAAATTAGACAAAAAAGTTTACAATGTAGGCCAAGATATGATTGTCAAAGGTGGTACTGCAGGTGACGTTTTGGACAACGTACCTTCAATTACTGTTGACAGTGAAGGTGCTGTAAGCTTACGTGGTAATGAGAACGTAAAAGTACTTATTGATGGTAAACCTACCGGATTAGCAAATAACATCCAAGAAGCTATGCGTATTCTTTCTGCTGAATCAATTGACAAAGTAGAAGTAATTACAAATCCATCTGCTCGTTATGAGGCTGAAGGAGGTGCTGGTATTATCAATATTATCTTGAAAAAAGGTAAAGCTCAAGGTCTTAATGGTAACATCACAGGTACTATCGGAGATCCTCGTAACTACGGTTTAAACGGAAACTTAAACTTAAGAGGTGAGAAATACAACTTCTACACTACACTTGGTTATAGAGATAGCAAAAGCAATGGTTATGGAGTAAATGACAACCAATACTTTGATGCGAATGGCAATACTACACAGTTTATCAATGAATATAAAGACAACAATAGAGAAAGACAGGGATACAATGGAATGTTTGGTTTAGACTATTACATTACACCTTCTTTTACTTGGTCTAATAGTGTTAGTGTGCGTAGAAATAATGGATCTGCTCCTAATAGTGTGGACTACCAATACTTTGATGCTAATCACGCATTACAATATAATCGTGAAAGAAATCAAAGTACTAAATCTACTTGGAATAGTGTTGAATACACCTCATCATTTGAAAAGAAATTCAAAAAAGATGATCACAAATTAGTTATTGAAGGAACTATCTCTCAAGATAAAAGTGATGATACTTCACATATTTCAGATATCACAGAGTATTTAAACAAAACATCTTTTGAAAGAAATTCAAATGATGACAAATACAAATCAGGTATTGTTCGTTTAGACTATACATTGCCTTTAGGTGAGAATGGACACTTTGAAGCAGGTTACTTAGGTACATTTAAAAACACAAGAAATGATTACAAATTCACAAGTCTTATAAATGACCAATGGATAGACACTAAAAATATGTCAAACATATTAGAGTATAAAGAGCAAGTAAATGCACTATATACACAATATGGAAATAAGATTACAGACAAGATTAACTATATGGTAGGTCTTCGTTGGGAATCAAGTAATATTGACGTGAATCAACTTTCAAGTAATGAATACAACAATAAGAAATACAATGACTTCTTTCCAAGTGTATTCTTAAACTATGAAATCAATCCTTCAAGTAGCGTAAGCATTAGTTACAGTAGACGTATTATGCGTCCAAGAGGGTTCTTCTTAAACCCATTCTCTAACTACACGAGTGATATTAACTACTTCCAAGGTAATCCTAACTTAGATCCAGCTAAGACAAATGCCTTTGACTTAGGATATATAACAAGATGGAGTGCTTTCACTTTAAGTGCTTCTGCTTATTTAAATAAAACTGATGATACATTCCAATTCGTAAGAAGAATTAATGGAACTACTGCAAATGGAACTCCAATTACAGTTAGCTCTCCGATTAACTTAGCTACAGAATATAGATATGGTTTAGACTTTACATTAAACTACACTCCGTTCAAATGGTGGAGAGTTAATGGAAACTTTAACTTCTATCAATCAGATATTAAAGGAGATTATACTTTTACAGATATAGACGGAAGTACACAATCTCAAAACTTTGACAAAAACACCTTTGCATGGTTTACCCGAGTTTCATCTAAAATTACTTTGCCTTACAAAATTGATTGGCAAGCAAACGGAATGTATAGAGCTCCTTATAATACAGCACAAGGTAAAATCAAAGGAAACATATCAGCTAACACATCGTTAAGCAAAGACTTCCTTAAAGATAAAGCTACAGTTACATTCAACGTAAGTGATATATTCAATTCAAGAAAAAGAGAGATGGATATCAATTTACCTCAATCAACTTCTCACACTGAAATGCAATGGAGAGGAAGACAAGTTAGTTTATCATTTACTTATCGTTTTAATCAAAGTAAAAACGACCGTAAGAAACAACAAAGAGGTGGTGATAATGATGGAGACCAAGGAGAAATGATGATGTAATCATAGAAAAAACAACATAAAAACAAATGTTATTTAAGACTAACTAATTGATTTTTTCATTCTAATTTGTTTTTAACCGAAGAGTTTCTCTTCGGTTTTTTTATGCTCTATTTTTACTATGCACCTGTTTTATTACAAGAAATAAAATCAAATATCACAAATATACAAAAGCCATGAAAGCGACTAAGAACTAATCTATTACAAATAAAAAAGGCTCATAATATTTATATTATGAGCCTTTATCTTTTCATCAAATGATTACATTTGACCTTCTTCTAATTGCTGTCTTTTAGCTTTCTTTTCTTTTAAGAACTCTCTAGTTCCACCTACTGCCCAATAGCTAGCAAATCCAACTAAAAATATTAAAAGCCAAAATGCCATTGTTATAACAGTCATGGCAACAATGAAACCTAAATACTGTTGAAATTCAAACATGTTTTTCAGAATTAATTTT
>JASLGC010000206.1 GCA_030150335.1 Flavobacterium sp. | reverse complement strand
AACCCTAAACTGGTTATTTTTCCAAGTAATAAGCTGAATTACTATGTTGCGTATTATGACGAAAGCGTATTTACTGAGGTAAAAGTGAGTGATGACGGAGTGCTTACTTATAAAGTAATAAAGGATGCTGTAGTAACAGCGAATACATTTATGAATATTATCTTAGAAGTAAAAGATTAAGAATATTTACATAAAGTGAATTTAAAACAAGGGACTGTATATATTTACAGTCCCTTGTTGTTTTATTTTACATAGTCAAATTCCATTGGAACAGCTTGTTTCTTAGCAATACGCTCTGCTTGCATTGCTCGTAGTTCTACGCGCTTTATCTTGCCGCTTACCGTTTTCGGAAGTTCGCTAACGAACTCTATTTTCCTTGGCATTTTATAAGGAGCTAAATTCTGACGACTAAACGCAAATATCTCTTGCGCCAGTTCGTTAGAAGCTGTGGCTGTATCGTTGATAATAACAAAAGCCTTTACCTCATATCCCTTCACTGGATGAGGACTTGCCACTACTGCTGATTCAATAATAGCGGTGTGTTCAAGAAGTACACTCTCCACTTCAAACGGTCCGATTCTATAATCAGAAGCCTTGATAACATCGTCATCCCTTCCAATAAACCAGATGTAGCCATCCTCATCTTTATACGCTTTATCACCAGTATAATATAAGTTGTGGTTAAAAACCTGCGCTTGTTTTTCCTTGTCGTATAAATACTCTTTAAAAATTCCGTTTAGCTGTGTGGTATTTGTACGTACACAAATATTTCCTTCTTCGTTAATAGGCACTTCACGACCATCTTCATCGGCAATCACAATGTCGTATAAGAAAGTAGGTTTTCCCATTGAACCGAATTTCACTTTCGCATTCGGATAATTGGCTACCATACAGGTGCTTTCTGTTTGTCCAAAACCATCCCTCACTAAAATACCTGTTGCCTCTTTCCATTCTTCAATAATCTCAGGGTTCAAAGGTTCACCTGCAGCTACACATTGTCTTAAACTGAAGTTGTATTTTTTTAAATCTTCTTGGATGAAAAAACGCAATACCGTAGGCGGGGCACATAAGGTTGTAATCTTGTATTTCTCTATTAAAGAAAGTGTTTTTGCTGCACTAAAACGCTCTTTAGTATGAAACGCGAAAATAGTAGCCCCCACGTTCCAAGGTGCAAATAAACTACTCCAAGCAAACTTACCCCATCCTGGTTGAGAGATGTTGTAGTGGATGTCGTGTTTTGTAACGCCAATCCAAGCTGTTGTAGTTAAGTGTCCTAACGGTTGACTTAGTTGGGTGTGACATACAATCTTTGGCATTCCCGTAGTTCCAGAAGTGAAGAACATAAACAGAGTGTCGTCTGGTTTTGTTTTCGCTCCTTCACTTTCAGTAGGTTGTTCGTCGATAACGGTTAGTGGATACCATCCCTCGCGTTGTCCGTCCACGATAATCTTAACAGGTATTTTTACACCAGAAACCCTTTCGGCTTCATCTATTTTTTCAACATTATCACTATCTGCAAGGACTACCTTAGGCATAATTTTCTCAAAGCGATATGCTAAGTCTTGCACCCCCAATATACTGGCAGCAGGAGATAAGGCATATCCAGCTTTAATAGCAGCTAAATGCGTTACCCAGTTAATGCGTTGTAGCATCATTTGAGTTAAGACTACATCGCCTTTTTCAATGCCTTTGGTACGCAAGAAATTAATCAATTGGTTATATCTATTATATAGTGTTTTAAAGGTATAGTGATGCGTAACCTCGCCATCAGTCCAAAGCAAAGCAGTTTTGTCTGGCGTTTCTTGTACGTGAATATCCTCATACACCTCCTGTACCCAGTTGAAGTAGTCGGGCTTTTCGATTTTTAAATCATGCAAGGCATTAAAGTCCTGCTCGATGAGAAGCTCACCGATTTTTTTATACAAATCTTTCATTATTAATTAGTTTTTGGTAAGCGTAATATACACAAAACTAATTATAGAATAAAAATTAAATTGTTGTAAATGAGTAGATTGTTTCGATTTACGAATAAGTATTGTGTTTTTTCAAGCGAAAGAATAATGCAATTGTTTTATTTATTGAGAATATCATAATGGAGTTGGTATTCAGGTCAAGTTATGTTGCAAGAATCTCTTTCAAAGGGAGGTTTTACGAAAAATAAAAGAAAGTGTATGCGAGTTGATTTAGGATGCAAAGTATTGGGTTAAAACACCTAATTACAAATAAATAGCTCCACGAAAATGGCACAATACCGGCAGTATGCTGGCACTTTTGGTGCAAAATAAAGGCTTTTTGTGGAGAAAGGTGCCGGAATACTGCCAAGAGTATGCTGTTGTATTGTTGTATGAGGGTAGCGAAATAAGTTGAGGTAATTAATCGGTATAGTTGTCTATTTTCAAGGTGAATTATGTAGATGCAAATCTGAGTAGTGTATGTGCTAATGTGAAACTTTAAAAACAACAATATTGCGCAAAGCCTTGTATGGCAATATTTAAGCGTGTTTTGAGTATAATATACTCGGAGCGGGCAATGCTCAAGTTCCATATTGGCACGAATAAAGGATTCTTTACCAAGAAAGTTTAGAACTTGCGTGGTGAATGTCGATAAAATGAGAGGATGAAAGCTCGTTTAGCCCTTATACGGTAGGGGATTGAAGGGTTTTGTTTTTTTGCATTTTCGCGTTTTTTATATAGTAATTCCCCCCTTAATTAGGAATGTAAATCTTTTGTAACAACTCCTCGTATTCTTTCATTACATCGCTTGATGAGGTGATACCACCGCCACTTTTATAAACGTAGTTGTCTTGCTGTTTCTCGATAAAGCGAATCATCACAGCGCTGTCAATCGACATTCCGTTGTAAATACCACAGATACCCGTGTAGTAATTGCGCTCGTATGTTTCGGCAGCATTGATAATGTTAACCGTACTTTCCTTAGGCGAGCCCGTAATAGAACCTGCAGGAAGTAAGTCGTTAAAAATATCGCCTATGCGTTGATGCCAATCGCTCGTTAGTTCGCCACTTATCTCTGAACTCATTTGTAGAATTGCGCCTTTAGACGTTTCTAAACGGTCTAAGTAGCGAAAGCGATTTACCTTTACTTTTTTAGAAACAATGTTGAGGTCGTTGCGTATTAAGTCAACAATAGTATAGTGTTCTGCTGTTTCTTTTTCGTCGTTTAACAACTGCTCAGCTGCGTTAGGCAAGTCTGCTTTTATAGTTCCCTTCATTGGAAAAGAAAGGATTTTGTTGTCTTTAATTTGCACAAATATCTCTGGTGAGAAGCAGACAAATTGGTCGTTGACACAAAGTCTGTACTTCGCTTTTGTGCTGTAAAAGACCTCTTGCAGTGTTCCCTTCAGGGCAATTGGTGTTTGAATAGTCAGGTTTGTCAAGTACGAATTACCAATTTGAAGTTGGTGGTGTACATAGTCAAACTGCTTTTTATACGTCTCAAAAGAAAGAGGATTAGCCTCTAATGCCACGGCAGAAGTAGGTGTGTTTGCTTGTGCGTTTGTAACCCCGTTGAAGTCAAAAAGAATGTCGTGCGAACTGATGTCGTCCAATGGTTTTACTACGCCGTGATTACCGTCAAAACTCAGTATAAATAGAAAAGGTTTTCTATCAGTTCCAAGCGTATTCATTTGTGAGATAATTGTATCTTTGAGCGGCATAATAATCAAGTCAAATTTAAAATTCAAAAGTACAAAATTGTTTATGAGTCACCCCAAACAAATTGTAATTATAGACAACCACGATTCGTTTACTTACAATTTATTTCAACTATTTGATGAAAACCCTCATTGTCAAATTACTGTTTTAAAAAATGACGAAGTTTCTTTAGAACAATTAGAGGCTTTTGATAAGATTGTACTGTCGCCAGGGCCTGATGTGCCTGGTTCTTATCCGATATTATTTGATATTATTACGCGTTTTAAAGGCGTTAAACCCATACTTGGGGTTTGCCTTGGCCACCAAACCATAGGGGAGTATTTTGGGGCTACGTTGGTTAATCTTCCTACGGTGTATCACGGAAAGCAAAGCAAGTTGAATTTATTGACGGATGAGGTGTTGTTTCACAACCTTACATCGCCAATTGTGGTTGGATTATACCATTCTTGGGCGTTGGATAGAGCGACTATTGCAGAGCCACTGATGGTTACTGCTTTGAGTGCTGATGGTGTGGTGATGGGGATTGCACATCGAAACTACAATATCAAGGGAATTCAGTTTCACCCGGAGTCGTTTATGACAGAACAAGGTCGTGAGATGATAAATAATTGGATTGAGGAGGTAGATTTACCAAATACGGAAAAAGTATTGATTTATAATACATATCTCCGATAAAAGGGAGGTTGTAAAAATCAATGACGTAATATTTAACACTAAAAATAATCAACTTAAAAATAGGACTTTTTATCTGTTTTCTGCGATTGTCTTATCTTTGCAATTGAGTGATAAACAAAGGAAAAGCAAGGGGTGTACTGGTATATCTAATCTTGTTTTCCGACGTTGATATGGCTTTTATGCCAAGAGGGCTATTTGATAAAAATAGGCTGTTTGCTCGCAAATTGTTATAAACCGGAAAAGAGAATTAATATATGGAGGCAGGAGTAATAAAAGATCCGAGAATACAAAAATATTTACCGTGGTTAGGCGCATTGGCAATTTTTATGCAAGCGTTAGACGGTACAATTCTAAATACAGGATTACCTTCCATTGCCAAGAGTTTAGGCGAGTCTCCACTGGAAATGCAGAGTGTAATTGTATCATATACATTAACGGTTGCTTTGTTAATCCCATTGAGTGGGTGGCTGGCAGATAGGTTTGGTACTAAGCGCATATTCATTTTAGCAGTTGCATTATTTACTTTAGGGTCGCTGTTTTGTTCGTTATCTCGAAATTTAGATGAATTGATTATGTCGCGTATCTTCCAAGCAGTTGGAGGTTCGATGATGGTGCCTGTAGCAAGGCTAACATTAATCTATGCTTATCCTAAAGACCAGTTGCTAAAAGTAATTAACTTCATTACGATACCAGCGTTGATAGGACCAATGTTAGGGCCTACTGCGGGAGGTTTTTTAGTAGAGAAACTATCGTGGCATTGGATTTTCTTAATCAACTTACCTGTTGGGATAATCGCTGTAATTGTGGCGAGATCTATTATTCCAAACTTTACGAATAAGGTAGGAAAGTTCGATTTATGGGGATGGGTATTGCTAAGTGGAGGGTTAACTTCATTGACATTGGTGATTGAAAGATGGAACGCACCTGAAATGGCTGTATGGCAATTAATATCGTTATTTGTCTTGTCTATCGCGTTCATCGTGGGGTATGTGTATCACGCCAGACGTGCTATTGCACCGATTATAGCGTTGAGTTTGTTTAAAATTACAACGTTGAGAGTTGGGCTTATCGGTAACTTAATCACGCGTTTTGGAATTGGAGGAATGCCGTTAATGGTGCCGTTGTTATTGCAAGTAGGTTATGGTTATTCTGCGTTCTACGCGGGGTTGATGATGATACCACAGGCGTTGTCTAACTTGATATCGCGTAATTTTGTGATACCAATTGTAAAGCGATTTGGGTATAGAAAAACGTTGGTAGCGAATACGCTGTGCTTGGGATTGTTGATATCGATGTTTTTCTTTATTACAAAGAACACGCCTTTCTGGGTAATCATTATATTGATGGCGTTAAACGGAGCTTTTAATGCGGTACAATTTACTTCTATGAACACCATTTCATTGGCAGATTTGGATAATGAAACGTCAAGTGAAGGGAATAGTTTATTGTCGGTAACTCAGCAATTGGCGATTAGTTTGGGTATCTCTATTTCAGCTATGTTCTTGTTGATGTTTCAAAACAGTAGTTTGGGAACGTCTGGAGATAGCATCGCCGTGTTTAGATACACGTTTTTAGTGATGGGATTATTGACTATGTTGTCAAGTTTAATCTTCTTACAGTTTGATCGCGATGCTGGTGCTAATTTGTCTGGTAAGCGTGAATATAAAAGAGATTAAGGAGGTAACTCTTTATTTTATAAGAGAAAGGGAATATGCGGATGGACTGTATATTCCCTTTTTTTATTTTCATTTATGACTTTCAGTGAGAGGCTTATTCGCAAAGGTTTTATACTGGTTTTTCAAAACAATTGAATAGTCCTTTTGTGAAGGTTACTGTTCCTGCGAAGCGATAATTTTTCTTGATGTAAACAGCATTAGCAGTTGGATTCTTTGCATAGGTATCAAAGCGAATGCTCTTGTAGTTGTTTTGTTTGGCGTATTCTTCTACGAATAACAACATTTTAGAGGATATGCCTTTTCCTTGTTGTGTGGGGCATACGAATAGTCTGTGCATCACCAAAAAAGGAGTAGGGTATTCCCATGCCACATCATCGTACTCCGGATCGCATTGCTCGTTTAGTACCATATATGCCATTAGAACGTCCTGTTCAAAGTATCCAAAAGCCTGTTTGTTATTGATGTCATCCAGCAATAGGGCTGAGGTTGGGTATTCTTCATCCCATTGGTCAATGCCTTGCTGTACCATGTTTGCTTTTACTCTTGTAAGTACATTGGTTGCTTGCTCTAAATCATTTGCGCTTAAAAGTCTGACCATAAAAGAATGTTGCTTATATATGAAGTGCTAATAAAGAAAAAAATGCGCAGAATTACAATGTTTATTTTGGGGGTAAAGGCATTGCTAAAAAGTGCTTTTGATAGAAAAAACAGTGAGATATGGAAGCTATTTTGGCTATATGTTTTTCAAAACTGACGTTTATTAATTCTCATATTGTGATTTTTATAAAATTATTTCTCTGAAAAAATGCTTTTGATATTTTTTGACACGGATATTAATAATCGAGATTATTAGCATTTGTTTGTTATTCTTGTGCTTGATTTTCAGTTATTTATGTTGATAATTATTGTTGAAATAGTTAATGAATGACAAAAGTGTTTGTTTACTTTTTATTATGTTAAAATCAAGGAATATAAGTATGAGTTTGGAGTTGGTATAAAGTAATAGAGAGTCTAAAAAATCGATTTATGTGATTATTAATAATAGGCCAAAAGAGGAAGTCAGGTATTTGTTTGTAGAGAATGCCAAAGGATTGATGTTTTCAGGTAGTGGAGGCTTTAGAAAGTGGGGCTAAAATAGTAGTAAAAGTGCTAAAAAGAAGATTAGTATTACTATCTTAATTAGATTAATACTAAATAATAGCTTAACAGGAAGTTAGTTGTAGTTTTTTGTTAAAAAAATGGACTTTGGCACGATTATTTATAATTGTTAAATGTAGGATTCGCAATATGTTATTTATATTGATTCTATAAAATGAAATAGTTGAATTTATTAATTTAAATAGGCTTTGTTTGTTAATTATATTTGATAATTTTATTTTTGGAAAGTATTCTATTACTCTTTTGATATTTTTTAATGTTAAAAAGTTAAAAGTAGCTAATTTCAGATTGTTGTGATATTTATCATTTCATGGGTGTTTTTTACTTATTAATTTTAACGTTTTAAATTATTAGAAAGATAAAAAATTAAAGCATTTATTTATTTTAAACAGTTATCAAAATGAACACACTCTCACGTAAGATTGTAATGGCTGCGACAGGATTATTTTTGTGTTTTTTCCTACTTATCCATTGTTTAGGAAACACACAATTATTTTTAGAGCCAGAAGAGGCAAGATTAAGCTTCAATGCTTATTCTCATTTTTTAACAGGAAATCCATTAGTTAAGGCTGTTTCCTATATTCTTTACTTGTCTATTATCGGACACGCTGTATATGCGTTGATAATTACAATGAAAAATAAGGCAGCAGGTGGATCGTATAAAAAGGATAATAGAGGAAGAGCAAGTAAATGGTACAGCAGAAGTATGGGTGTACTTGGGTCTATCGTTCTTATTTTCCTTGTTATGCACTTTGCAAACTTCTGGTATGTTTACAAATTTGGATCAATTACACTTGATGCTAATGGAAACAAAGATTTATACGAAGTTGTAAGAGTTGCATTCCAACAATTGTGGTTAGTAGTAGTTTATGTGATTGCGATGATCGCATTGTGCTACCACTTAATTCACGGAATTACAAGCGGAATCAGAACACTTGGATTATTTCACCCTAAGTATGTACGTTGGATTAATGTATTCGGTATTATTTATTCTATCGTAATATGTGCAGGCTTTGCCTTAATGCCAATTTATATTTATTTAACTAATTAATAAGTTGTTGTAATGAAATTAGATGCAAAAATACCACAAGGTCCATTAGAAGATAAATGGGCAAACTATAAAAAAACTGCTCGTTTGGTAAACCCAGCGAATAGAAAAAAATTAGATGTTATTGTTATAGGTACTGGATTAGCAGGTAGTTCTGTAGCTGCTTCTTTAGGTGAAATGGGATATAATGTTAAGGCTTTCTGTTTCCAAGATACTCCTCGTCGTGCGCACTCTGTGGCGGCTCAAGGTGGGGTGAATGCTGCAAAAAACTATAAAAATGACGGTGATAGTGTATATCGTATGTTTATGGACACTTTAAAAGGTGGTGACTTTAGAGCTCGTGAAGCAAACGTTTATCGTTTGGCAGAGTGTTCTCTAAACTTAATCGACCAGTCTGTAGCTCAAGGTGTACCTTTCGGTAGAGAATATGGTGGATATTTGAATAATAGATCGTTCGGTGGTGTACAGGTGAGTAGAACGTTCTACGCACGTGGTCAAACGGGACAACAATTACTTTTAGGTACTTATCAAGCGTTAATGCGCCAAGTAAATAAAAAATCAGTTCAGTTATTCTCTTCTCACGAAATGCTTGACTTAGTTGTTATCGACGGTAAAGCAAGAGGGGTTGTAGTACGTAACTTAGAAACTGGTGAGATTGAAAAACACGCAGCTCACGCTGTAGTTTTAGCGACTGGTGGATTTGGTAAAATTTACTACTTATCTACTTTAGCTATGGGATGTAATGGTTCTGCTATCTGGAGAGCACACAAAAAAGGAGCTTTCTTTGCTTCTCCAAGTTGGACGCAAATTCACCCTACTTCTTTACCTCAATCTGGAGGATATCAGTCTAAATTAACTTTAATGTCTGAGTCATTGCGTAATGATGGTCGTATTTGGGTTCCTAAAAAACTTGATGAGACAAGAATTGCTAATGATATTCCTGAAGAAGAAAGAGATTACTACTTAGAGCGTCGTTACCCTGCATTTGGAAACTTAGCGCCTCGTGATATTTCTTCTCGTGCTGCTAAAGAAAGAATTGATGCTGGATATGGTGTAGGTGCTTTGAAAAATGCAGTTTACTTAGACTTCTCTAAAGCTATTAGAGAGCAAGGACAAGATAAAATTGCTGAGAAATACGGTAACTTATTCAGAATGTATGAAAAGATTACTGGTATCAACGCTTATAAAGAGCCAATGATGATTTCTCCTGCTGCCCACTTCTCAATGGGTGGACTATGGGTAGATTATGAATTAATGACTACTATTCCTGGATTATTTGCTTTGGGTGAAGCTAACTTTGCGGATCACGGTGCAAACAGATTAGGTGCTAACTCTTTATTACAGGCTTCTGTAGATGGATACTTTATCGCTCCTTATACTATCGCTAATTATTTAGCTGATCAAATTAGAGTTGGTAAAATCTCAACAGATCACCCTGAATTTGATAAAGTAGTGAAAGAATCTCAAGAGAAAATTGAGGGATTATTGAAAATTAAAGGTGATAAATCGGTTGATTATTACCACAAAAAACTTGGAAAACTGTTGTACGATTACTGTGGTTTAGCAAGAACTGCAGAAGGACTTACTTATGCGATAGAAGAAATCAAGAAATTAAGAGATGAATTCTACAAAAATGTAAATGTTCCAGGAGAAAATGATACAATGAATGCTGAGTTAGAAAAAGCAGGAAGAGTAGCAGATTATCTTGAAATCGGTGTCTTAATGTGTTATGATGCTTTAACAAGAAATGAATCTTGTGGAGCTCACTTTAGAGAAGAATTTCAAACTGAAGATGGAGAGGCTAAACGTAATGATGAGGAATTCCAGTTTATTTCCGCTTGGGAATGGGCAGGCTCATTAGATAAGGAACCAATCTTGAACAAAGAAGAATTGAAATTTGAATTCGTACAACCAACTATCCGTAGTTATAAATAATATTTAGTCTATGAAACTGCATCTTAAAATATGGAGACAAGCGGGACGCAAAGCTGAAGGTAAACTTGTAGATTATACTTTAGATGATGTGAATACACATATGTCTTTCTTGGAAATGTTAGATACTTTAAACGAAAAGCTAATTGCAAATAAAGAGATGCCTATCGAATTTGATCACGATTGTCGTGAGGGTATTTGTGGGCAATGTGGTGTTGTAATTAATGGAAACGCACACGGACCATTAGAAAACACTACTACTTGTCAGTTGCACATGCGTGAGTTTAAAGATGGTGAAACAGTAATGATTGAGCCGTTTAGAGCAAATGGTTTCCCTGTGAAAAAGGATTTAAAAGTAGATAGAAGTGCTTTTGACCGTATTATTTCTGCAGGAGGTTACGTTTCTGTAAATACAGGACAAGCTCCAGAAGCTAATACAATTCCTGTATCTCACGAAACTGCTGAAGCAGCATTCGATTCTGCTGCATGTATCGGTTGTGGTGCATGTGTGGCAACTTGTAAAAATGGTAGTGCGGCGTTATTTACAGCTGCTAAGATTACTCAATTGGCAATCTTACCACAGTCACAAGAAGAGAGAAAAGAGAGAGCTTTAGGAATGATCGCCCAAATGGACGAAGAAGGATTTGGACACTGTTCAAATACGGAAGCGTGTGAGGTGGAATGTCCGCAAGGAATCTCAGTATTGAATATTGCACGTATGAACTATGAATATAATCGTGCAAGTTTTCTGAAGTTTAAGAAATAAAATTCCCTATATGGAAAATCTATATAATTCATTAAGACTTAAGGTATTAGTAGGTGCAGCGTTATTCTGCACCTCAATATCTTTCGCTCAAGCAATTGAAAACGATACAATTTCAGTTTTTGAGGAAAAGATAGTCCTAAATCCAGTAGACGAAAAATACCCTAAATTTAAAGTAGGGGGTATGTTTCAATCTCGTTATTTAGCTAATTTTAAAGACAATGTAGACATTGATGGTTTACATAAAAGTGATGGTAGTGGAACTCATAATACATTCGATGTGAAGAGAATGAGGGTTTCAATGGGAGTTAAAGTTACTCAGAATTTAGAGGTAACGGCTTTAGCTAACTTTGCTGACTTTAAGCAAAAAGATGTAAGTACTCGTGTACTTGAGAATGCTTTTGCTAAATATACAGTTAATCGATATTTACAAATTACAGTGGGACAGTTTAGACCATTATTCGGAATGGAAGAAACGTATCCTGTGGATGTTGTAAAATCAATGGACTACTCTAACTCATACTATACTTTTGGTAGACTTGGATGGACAAGTTTCCAAATTGGTGCTGCTATTACTGGTAGTGTGGATTTAGGAAATGTACCAATGAGTTATGGATTTTCTGTTACTAACGGGAATGGAAAAAATAAGGTTGATAACGACGATGGTAAAAACTATTCAAGTAGATTATTGTTCAATATTGACAAAAAACACAATTTCAATTTAGGAGTTAGTGGTGGTCTTGCTGAGGTTAATAAAGAAAAAGCTTATGCTGTAGGGGTTGAGGCAACTTTTAAGTTACCGATTAATGACCGTTGGAGTGTAGATTTTCAAACAGAAGCAAAACAAGCTATTAATCACGAGCAGTATTTCAAAGAATGGAATGCTTCAAATGTAGAAGGAGCTACGCCTTTAACTACTACTATCGACGATTATAAGATTAAGAGTTTCTACATCGTTCCAAACATTCGTTATGAATTTGGTGCAAAAACTTTTAACGCTATTGAGTTTGCGTGCCGCTATGAGTATTTAGATGAAAACTCTACATTAAATTCAAATGGAAGACAAACTTGGACTCCAATGGTGAGTTTAGAGTTCTTGAAAAATTACGGTGCAAGAATACAAGTCGGTATGCAGATTGACAACTACAAACATAACATTGAAAATAGTAAGATTTATAATTCAAATCTTGCCTTTGTACAGTTACAATGTAGATTTTTATAACAGCTAAATAGTTAGCTATGAAAGAAATTAATTTAAAAAGCTTAGGGATAACAGTAGTAGTGGGAGTATTACTATGGTTTTGTCCAATTCCGGAAGGAGTAACACCAGATGCATGGCACTTATTTGCCATATTCGTGAGTACTATTTTAGGAATTATATTAAAGGCTGCTCCAATGGGTACTATGTGTATGTTGGCAGTCGCATTGACAGCATTTTTCCAGTTGTTAGCGCCAGGGGATCCTGGTAAATCAATCGCTTTGAGTTTAAGTGGTTTTGGAGATAAAGTAATTTGGTTAATTGGTATCTCTTTCTTTATTGCGAGAGGGTTTATTAAAACAGGATTAGGTAACCGTATTGCTTTCCTTTTCATTAGAATTTTTGGAAAAAGTACATTGGGATTAGCGTACGGATTAGGATTAGCTGATTTAGTGTTAGCACCTGCTATTCCAAGTAATACTGCTCGTGGTGGTGGTATTATCTACCCAATTATGAAATCAATGTCTATTAACTTTGGTTCTGATGCTGCGAAGCCAGAGACACATAGAAAATTAGGTTCTTACTTGACATTAAATTGTTATTACATGAATTTAATTACTTCTTCTATGTTCTTAACAGGTACTGCAAGTAACCCGATGTGTCAAAAGTTTGCTGCGGATATGGGAGTAAACATTAGTTGGATGTCATGGGCTGCTGCTGGTTTAGTTCCTGGATTAGTTGCTTTTATTTTGACACCGATTGTTCTATATAAAATATTTCCACCAGAATTAAAGAAAACTGAGGATGCTCCTAAAATGGCTGCTCAGAAATTAAAAGAAATGGGGAAATTATCTGTATCAGAAATCTTAATGTTAATTACTTTCGTTATTCTTTTAGTATTGTGGATTACTGGAGATTTATTCAGAATTGATGCTACTACAACTGCGTTTATTGGATTAGCTATTCTATTGTTAACTTCTGTGTTAACTTGGGAAGATGTGAAATCTGAAAAAGGAGCTTGGGATACAATTGTATGGTTTGCTGTACTTGTAATGATGGCAAGTTCATTAAACAAATTAGGATTCATTTCTTGGTTCAGTGATTTAGTTAAAGGACAAATGGGAGATATGAACTGGCACTATGCCTTCCCAATACTGGTCATTGTGTACTTCTTGAGTCACTATATCTTTGCGAGTGCTACTGCTCACGTTGCGGCAATGTACGCAGCTCTTTTAGGAGTAGGTATTTCGTTAGGTGTTCCTCCAGTATTGTTAGCAATGATGTTAGGTTTCATGGGATCTATCTATGGTACTTTAACTCACTATGGGCACGGACCTGCGCCAGTATTCTTTGGTAGTGGATACGTTGAATTGAAAACATGGTGGATGTACGGACTTATTATAGGTGTGCTTTTATTAGCGATATACTTAGTAGTTGGTACAAGTTGGATGAGCTTAATAGGAGCTTTCTAATGACATAAATGTGATTTAGATTACAACATATTTATATAGTTTAAAAGGATTAGGTTTTTCGAGTATCTTTAGTTTATAAAGAGAAAGAAAAACCTAATCCTTTTTTATTTGTGTTGTATTTTTGAAAAGTAATAATGGATAATGATGAGTCAAAAAGAGAAAATAGTAATATGTTGGTATCGAAGAGATTTAAGATTAAAAGATAACAAGGCATTGTTCTTTGCTCTGCAAAGTGGTTTTAAGGTGCTGCCTATCTTCATTTTTGATAAGGATATTTTAGAACAATTCCCTCACAAGAAAGATAGACGTGTAGATTATATTCATCAAGTATTAACTACACTAAATGATTTCTTGAAACAGTATAATTCGGGTATTGCTTTTTATTATAATACAGTTGAAGAAGCGTTTGAATCAATTGTTGCGCATTATGATGTTCAAGGCGTTTTTTGCAATGAAGATTATGAACCTAAGACGATTGCAAGGGATCAACGAATAGCTTCCTATTTGAGTGCAAAGGGTGTTGCTTTTAATCAATTTAAAGACCATGTAATCTTTAGAGGGGATGAGATTTTGAAGCAAGATGGTACGCCTTATCAGATTTATACGCCGTATGCTAAATTGTGGAGAAGCAAGTTGTCTGAAACGGATTTGTATAATTATACAGAGAAGTTGTCAAGCGAGGTGTTGTACACAATTGATAGTAGCATTCCTTCATTGGAGAGTTTGGGCTATGAGCAAACGGGGTATGCGTTCACTATTCCTACGTTGAATGAAACACAAATAGATAGTTATCACTTAAATCGAGATTATCCTGCAGTTGAAGGTACGACGCATTTAGGAATTGCACTGAGGTTTGGAACAATATCAATTCGCAAGTGTGTAGCTTTTGCTTTGCAACACAATGATGTGTGGTTGTCTGAGTTGATTTGGAGGGATTTCTTTAGTCAGATTTTGTTCAATTATCCCCAGATAGAAAACAAGTGTTTTAAACCTAAATACGAGGCTATTCAATATAGAAATAACGAGGAGGAATTTAAGTTATGGTGTGAGGGACGTATAGGTTACCCTATTGTGGATGCAGGAATGCGAGAGTTGAATACTACTGGTTTTATGCACAATAGAGTGCGTATGATTGTGGCAAGTTTTCTTACGAAACATTTGTTGATTGATTGGAGATGGGGTGAAGCATATTTTGCACAACATTTATTAGACTATGACTTATCTGCAAACAATGGTAATTGGCAATGGGCAGCAGGTTGTGGGTGTGATGCCGCTCCTTATTTTAGAATATTCAATCCGAGTGAGCAAACAAAAAAGTTTGACAAAGAGCAGAAGTATATAAAGAAATGGTTGCCTGAGATAGAGCAGGGGCAGTATTGGGAAGAAATAGTTGACCACAAAGAAGCAAGGGTTAGGGCACTCGAAACGTATAAGAGAGGTTTAGAGCAATAATTTTTTGTGTAAAAAGTGAGATTGGCTTAGATATTGGTATTACTTATATAAACTAAAAAACCTTATTATAATGAAAAAATGGAATATCACAGCCGCTAAAGCACTATTACTGTGTGGTGCATTTATGATGACACCAGAAGTAGATGCTTGCACAAGAGTAGTGTACAAAGGACCTAATAATACAATTCTGACAGCTCGTTCAATGGATTGGAAAGAGGAGATAATGCCTAATATTTGGGTGTTTCCAAGAGGAATAGAACGCCAAGGAGAAGTGGGAAAAGCTTCTGTGAAATGGAAAGCGAAGTATGGTAGTGTAATTACTTCAGCCTTTGACTTATCTACGACAGATGGAATGAATGAAAAAGGGTTGGTGTCTAATATGTTATGGTTAGCAGAGTCTGAGTATCCTGCTTACAACCCAAATGGAAAAGACAAAGGAATGAGTTTATCAATCTGGGCTCAATATGTTTTAGATAACTACGCTACTGTGGAAGAAGCTGTTAATGATTTGCAGAAAAATCCTGTTATCATTGTAACAGCTAATACACCGGGTAGAACGTCATTGGCAACAGTTCATTTAAGTATTTCGGATGCTACTGGAGATAATGCTGTATTTGAATATATTGATGGTAAGTTAAAAATATATCACGATCCTTCTTATACGGTTGTGACTAACTCACCTACATTTGACAAGCAATTAGCAATTAATGATTACATAAATTACTTGCCAGGAAATAAAGTGTTGCCTGGTACAGGAAGATCGGAAGATCGCTTTGCAAGAGCAAAGTATTATGCAACTTCAGTAACGCAAACAGATGATATTAAAGTTGCTTTAGGTGCAACGTTTAGTGTGATTAGAAACTGTTCAGTGCCTTATGGTGTACACATTGATGGAGAACCAAACTTATCTTCTACAAAATGGAGAACAGTGTCTGACCAAAAGAATTTAGTGTATTACTATGAAGATCCGTTGTCACTTACACCACTTTGGATTGACTTAAAAGAACTTGACTTTAGTGAGAAAGCAGGTATTAAGAAATTAGACGTTTCTCAAAGTCAGCAATATGCTGGTTTATCAAACGACAAGTTAGTTGACGCTAAAGCTTTTAAGTTTTTGGGATTGTAACGTGAATGATGTTTTATTTTATATGATTTAATAATGAAAAAAAAGGCTATTACACGCAAAGTGTAGGTAGCCTTTTTTGGTATTGTATATTATTTAAACCACTTGCCTAAAGTTTTCTTTAGGAAGCTTTTTTCTTGATATTCTTCTGGAAGTTCAACATCTTTTTCTTTGGCAAGGGAAATGTAGTATGCTAACTTTTCTTGGTCTTTGTTTTCCTCATCGTTAGCATATATCTCAATTAAATCTAAGATTGCAAGGTTGTATTCTTGTGCAACTGCTTTCTCTAATAGAGGAATAGCTTTTTTACTATCTTGCTTGACACCGTAGCCATAACAATGCATCTTTCCCAATAGATATGAACCAATGTGGTCATTGTTTTTCATGTCTTGTTTGATGTACTTCAATGCATTTTTATATTCTTCAAGCAAGTAATAGCAGTCTGCAAGGTAGTTGCACACTTCGTATTCATTGGTGTTTACCTTTTTGAAGTAGTGAATAGCTGCATTAAAATCATAACCAGAATCGGAAGTACCAAAATAGTAGATTAACGCCAAGTTGTTGAAACTGGTATTATTGCCCAATTCAGCTCCTTTAGTGTAGTATTCAATTGCCTTGTTGATATCTTGGTCAACACCAAAACCATGTTCATACATATACCCCAAGTTAGTAACAGAATACGGGTTGTTTTGTAAAGCTGCTAATTCAAATAGATTTTGCGCTTTCTTATAGTCAATGTGTTCTTCTTCTGTAAGATAACGGTATCCTAACTCTTGCAGTAAGTCGCTATTATTTAAGGGTTCTGCAAGTAAAAGTAATGACTCATATTGCTCATTAAAGTCATGCTCTGAAAAATAATCTTTTACTTCATTTAGTTGATGAGGCTCCAACTGCAAATAGTCGTTTACTGTAAAAGCAGCTGTTTTGTCAACGAAATAAGGATTAAATAAACCAACTTCTCCATTAGAATCGTAACGCAATTTAGTAGCTAACAACAGCAAGTTATGTGTACTTATTTCTTGTATAACGTTGTCTTGGCAAGTAAATACAGCATTGTCTTTATATAGCACAATGGTTGATTTGTTGTGCTCTAAGTCGTGCATTGTAATGAAGTCGTAATCATGGATTGCATCTTGTTCAGGTGTAACAATTTGAACCAATGCCCATTTGTTTTTTAACTTAGTTGCAGCAAAGCCATCTATTAGAATTTTAAGCGTATCAAGGACAGTAAACGGAACTATCCAACGTTCTTTATTGCAATCAAAAACGCCTTTTTTCTTCCCAAGAGAAACGTGGCATTGTCCTGAACTAAGGTTCATCCAATAATCTACATACGTATCAATCTTACAGTTCATTGGTTCTAAGATATACTTTCCTTTAACGTGGTTGTAGATTCCCTTTTGCTTATCTGTATAAACGATAACGCATTCGTTCGTTGCATATTGGACATGTTTGATGCTTTCCAGTACCAACTCACCTTTATATGTAATTAAGTTATGTAATTTCGGATTGACGTCAGACGGAACCATCAAGAGGTTTTCTATGTCGCTATTTCTAATTTCAGCATAAGCGAACCTCCCTAAATAATGATAAGTAGGGCTATAAAAGTCGCGTTTATTTCCCATCGACGTACAGAAATAGCAGTAGTGGTATTCAAAAGGAGAGTCGCCTTTAAAAGGAATAAGTTGCTCTCCCTGCATATTGTAAACCCCGTAGTGACTGCCATTGTACACGTTGAAGTAATTCGGGTATAGATATTCAACCGATTCATAGTCAATAGGCAATATGTATTCATTAGAAATAAGGTTCAATATTCCCCACTTCTCGTCTTGACAAACGGCTGCTACTGTGCTATTTTTACTTGAAATTTCATTGCCATGCTCGTCAAAAAAATACTCGATTTGAGCTGTACCTACGTCGTAATAAGTAGGTTTTACAACTTCAATACCAGACTTATTGATAAACCCAAATAGGTCATCTCGCTGTATAATAGCCAGATTCGCGTCCGTAAACTCGCCGATGTATTGATACACTGCTTCCGTTATTTTCTTGTCGTCAAAGCTCTGAAGTCCGAATAACTCATCTTGTTCATAGGGAAAGCAATTGTAATCTTTTTCAAAAGCCACCTCCAACCAATCCCAACCATAGTTAGCATTGTCATTGTTTAAGTATTCTTTTAGCGTTGAAAACGGGAAGTAATATTGCCCTATTAGCCCGCGTTCTAAATCTTCGGTGTCCTGATTAAGGTCAATGATATTCATTAACTCCTCCGTGTGTGAGGCAATTTCAGTTAAATACTCTTGTGCTTGCTTTTTGTGGCTACCCTCGTTCATATTATACACATCCGTACCATCCAAGTAGAAGTAATCATAAGGAAGGTTTTGGAAATAATGTAATTGACGTTCGTAAGATTGAAAATACTTTGCTTGGTCAGCAGCAGGAATAAGGTCCACTTGCCCTTGTATCCACAAATGAAACTTTTCAAATAAAGGCAATGCCTCTTTAAAGTTGAAGTAAAGAACCTTTGATGTTTTGATTCCAAACTGTTTTGCTTCACTATTAGAAAGGGGATGTGCAAATAATGGTAAGAAGAATAGTGGAATTACATAATTCCATTCTCCTACAAGTGATTCGTCATAGAAGTCTTTATCTAATGAAACATTGTTGATATATAACCTGTGTGCCATAGCCTAAATAAGTATTAAAAAGTGGTTCTTATATGAAATAAGCAGGTTGAAAGATATTTAATTAAAGTGAATAAATAAGCGGTTTTTTTACTGTGTTAATGAAGGTAATTAGTAGAT
>JASLGC010000133.1 GCA_030150335.1 Flavobacterium sp. | reverse complement strand
GCTCCCATAAAAAGTTGTTAGTTATAAAGTTCTCAAATTTAGTTATATTTTTCTATTTATAGAATGTAAAAAATAAAAACAAATAAATCCACAACAAATCCAAGAAATGCCAAAACCATGCACATAACTCAATTCCAATGTATTGCTGAGAATTATACTTTTGTTTAAAATGATTATAAATTACATACAATAATGCTAATAGTCCACCCGACAAGTGAGCTATGTGAACAATCACAATTACGTATAAAAACGAAGTTGTAATTGTACTCTCGCTTCCAGTAAAGAAATATCCAGCGGAAATAACTTCACCAAAACCTTTGAACTGCAAAAAAACGAATAACAATCCTAATATCAAAGTAGAAACTAGATAAGTAGTAGTTTTATTTCTATCGTCTCTCTTTATCGCCTTAAATCCAAGGTGAAAAGTAATACTACTCAAGAAAATTGCAATTGTACTATATAAAAAAGCAGAAGGTAATACAAAATCTGCTAACCAGTCCGGACGTGATTTACTTACAACGTATGCACTTGTCAAACCAGCGAATACCATTGCTATACTTCCGATTCCGAAAAGCATCATTACTTTTAATGCCTTACCCTTTTTTTCATACTGCTCTTGTGCTGTAATATCCATGTTTTTAATTATCTTAAAAATTTATCTAAAACATATATTATTTGAATCAATGAAATATATGTAACACTTACTAACATTAATGAACGTGCTGCTTTGTCTGTACGCTTTTGGTACAACTTAATACCTGCTGACAACATCCATAATCCTGCAATAAATACTAATACAGCTGATACTGGTGTTAAATATAAACGACCTGTCATTCCAAATGCTGGGAATATAGATGCTATAATCAACCAAATCGTATACAAAATAATCTGTACTGATGTTTTCGTATCCTTTTTACCTGTAGGCAACATGGAGAAACCTCCCTTTTGATAATCATCATATAGGAACCATCCAATCGCCCAAAAGTGTGGAAACTGCCAGAAAAACTGTATCATGAACAATGTTCCTGCTTCAATTCCAAAATTATTTGTAGCTGCAACCCAACCTAACATAAAAGGTATTGCACCAGGAAAAGCTCCAACAAACACAGATAGTGGCGTTACAGTTTTTAATGGCGTATAAATACTTGTATATAAAAAGATAGAAATTGCACCAAACATTGCTGTTTTTGGGTTAATTGCGTAAAGGATTCCAATACCCAAAACCGTTAGCACAGTTGCTAATACAAATGCAGAAGATGGTTTAACTCGTCCTGAAGCAATAGGACGATTCATAGTACGTTTCATCTTAGCATCAAGTTCCCTTTCAATAATTTGATTGTAAACATTAGATGCACCCACCATACAATAACCACCAACGGCTAAAGCAAATAGCGTTAAAAAACTAATACTGCTTAAATCAGGAATTGCAATAAGATAACCCGCTATTGTAGAAAAGACAACACTAAAGGCTAACCCCATTTTTGTCATTTCTTTAAATTCTTTCAATACCGAATTAGAAATATTTTTTTCAGAAGATAAATTCAAAGCTGTTTTCATTTACTTTTAATGATTTGCAAATATAATCCAATTTTTAAAACAAATCCTAAAAACAAAGAGAACAGCTCTGATTATAGTATATTTTTAAGGTTTTAGTAACTATCTACAGTCCCTGAACCCTCTACAATAGTCTTAGCTGAAGAAGTACCTAATCTTTTTACTCCTAATTTAATCATTTCAATTGCAGCTTCTCTATCGCGAATACCTCCAGATGCTTTTACTGGTAGTGGTCCTGCGTTTTCAAGCATTAAAACAATCGCTTCAATTGTAGCTCCATTTGGCTTACCTCCTTCAGTTTTGAAGAAACCTGTTGATGATTTTACAAATACCTTATCGTAGTCTTTTTCTGAGAATTTAGACATTACTACATTTTTAATCAATGCAGTTAATTGAACTATTTCAACTTCTGTTAATGCAGCAGTTTCAATAATCCATTTTACAAGTTTTCCAGCATTAAGTCCTAAAGCTGTACATTCAGCTACTTCGTTCTTAACTTTTTCAACTTCTCCTTTTTTGAAAGCTGTATAGTCAACTACATAGTCTAACTCATCTACACCATCTTTCACTGCTTGACTTGCCTCTGCTAATTTAGCCTCAAGTCCACGATTCCCTTCTGGAAAATCAATAACAGTACCTATTGCAACTTTAGAATTAGCTTCATCAACCATCTTGCGACCTAACTTTACGTGGTCTGGTCTAATCATAGCTAGTTTAAATTTCTCATCGATAGCTTCTTGAATCAATTCAGCTACTACCTTACTATTTTCTACTTCACTTAAACCAGCTTGTGCAGCAGTTTTTAAATAAGTAGAATCCATAAACTCTCTTAAATCTTGCATAATCTATTTATATTTAAAAAAAAATGACCCCTAATTGGGGTCATTTTGAAATTCTATTTCTTCTTAGTGATAAGAGTTAAACAAAGTAACAACCCAAATAAACTTCCTAAACAATTTGCAAATACATCCCCCCATTCTGCACTTCGCGTAGGAGAATAGAAATACTGTAATATTTCTACTATACCCCCTATCGTACTTGCAATAGTAAAGATATAAATTGCCAACTTAATTTTCGAGTAATTTGGCTTACTTTTCACAATATAATTGAACCAAACTATGGAAAAGACAAAATAAAAAGTAAAATGTGCTATTTTATCCTTATTCGGTATATCCATACTTGGCACTTTGGAAACAGTACTACCATCTAACAAACAGCCCAGAAATATCAAAACTGTCCAGATAATACCTAACCAAAAAAATATTTTACGCTCCAATCAATTCTTTATATTGTGCATCAGATAATAATGAATCTACTTCACTCATATCTGAAATTTTCACTTTAATCATCCATCCTGCTCCGTAAGCATCTGTATTTACTAATTCTGGTTCAGTTTCTAACCCTTCATTGAATTCGATAACTTCTCCTGTTAATGGTAAAAACAAATCTGATACAGTTTTAACTGCCTCTACTGTTCCAAAAACTTCGTCTTTGTCTAAAGTTTGATCCAATGTCTCAACTTCTACATAAACAATGTCTCCTAACTCTTTCTGAGCGAAATCAGTAATTCCAATTGTAGCTACATCTCCTTCGATAGCTATCCACTCGTGATCTTTTGTGTACTTTAAATTAGCTGGTATATTCATTTTATTTAGTTTTTAGCAAATGTATAATATTATTACATAATTAGGAACCCACAGGGCTTAATTTCCAAAATTATATCGCATTGTAAATCCTGTTCTGATATTTGTGATAGGATACATCGTTGAGATAACAGCCTTCGAAAAAGAGTGATCATAGAAAAAGATTGCTGTTAAGTTCTTACTCAACATATAATCTGCTGCTACTCGTAAAGACCACATATCTTGTCCTCCTCCCATTTGACTATTATTATAGTCCAAATAACGAACAATTGTTTCTCTCTTTGTCAATGTTAAATCTGCCTTGATATTAATATCACTTGAGATTCTACCTCCCATTCCATTGTTTGCATACATAGAATTAAATCCTACATCTTTCACTCTATATCCTAATCCAACAACAAAATCATTCCCTCTTGTTTCTGTTAAAAGGTTATTGTCAAAACTTAATGACAACATACGATCTTTTCTCATCTCAAACAAGACTTTAACTGCAGATTTTGTTTCTAAGTCAAATCGTACTAACGGATTAAATTGCTCAAATAACGTAGCATTGTTTACAACGTTCTTCTCTGGATAATTCCCATACTGATTTAACTCATTTGGATTTTTATAATAGTCGTAATTATAACTATAAGATCCCAATGTGTAAGATGCTCTATATCCATGGTGAACTGAGAATCTTCTAAAGTTATCTTTAAACCATTTCAATTTCATTAAACCTGTATATTTCACATTCCAGTTTGGCAACGGCATATCTCTAAATAATCCTGTCGATACTTTCTCTGCATTACCTCCTGTATAAGCTGCTAAGAATGATGGCAACAACACAGCTTGACTACCTTTTCCATATCCGATTGGGAAACCATCTGCATCCACAGCAGTAGAGTTTGGATTTCTTTCAGCTGCTAAGCGATTTGCTACAATCAATCTATTTTCTAACATGCGATCGAATGTAGGCGACTGCATTAAATCACTCTTAGAAAAAGATGTCCCAATCATAATTGTTGAGATACTGAAATTACCATAGCTATAAGGAGCTTGTGCATTATACACTCCATCCTCTACCACAAACTGTTCTGAATAGTTATCAGACTTCATACGTTCTGCAAACAAATCAATCGTCAAATCAGGAATAAAACTTACTGATGCCGTTATATTCAAGGTCTTATTACTAATACTTGTATAAGGCTGATTCATGTCAGGAAACTCAGTTAAATACCCTTTTCTTGCAGCATCATATCGAATGTCAGCTTGACTACCAAACACGTAACCTAAACTTGGTTTTGATGTTCCAAAAAATCCTACACTTGGCATAAATCCAGGTAACATCGTACCACTATTTTCAGAATAATTTATCTGAATATTCTTAACAGCCGTCGCCATTGAAATTAAAACATCTGTAATTGCTGTTCCAACTCCTGGTTCGTCATTGTCATTTTTCTTAGCATTATCCTTTGTTTGAACAACTTTCTGTCCAGGTATAATTGCTGCTTTTTTTGCTTTTGATGTAGTACTCTTCTTGCGTTGACTACTCTTTACCAATCCTAAATAACGATACAATGTCTCCATTCCCAAAGTCGTGTTCAAACGCTGTGTTCTCGAATTCTGAATTGTATTTCCAATGCTAAATAACTCTTCACTACCGTCAATCTGAATATTTGAATAAGCATCCGATGCTCGTTGCCAGTTAAAGTTACCCGTATATGCATAATTAGATCTAACGAATGCTAAGAAAGGTATCTTATTAAGCGGCAATTCATAGTTTAATGTAAACTGCTGACTAAACTGATTAGGTTCTCCAATATTGAAATAATCATCCCAAATTGTATTATTGTTATCGATCGTTTCATTCACACTATCATAGTAATTTCTTACGATATTATTACTTCCTCCAATGTAAGTTAAACGAATTGATTTCGTCAAATCAAAGTTGAATCCAAAGTTGTAATTAAAGAAATAATTACGTCTATACAATGGATCTAACCCAATACCTTCTACATCCAATAATCTATATTCTTGTCTATTGTATTGACGAATTACATTCGTAGTAAAAGAAACATTACTTGGCATATAATTAAAATTAAAATCTTTAATCAACTGCCAGTAGTTTCCACTTAAAAAGTTTACTTTCTTAAATGGCTCTATATTCTTTGTTTCAAACGCATAAGTATAATCTAACGACGTACGTACTTGTTGCTCTAACATAGACTCAATTTCAAAATCGTGATGTTTCACTTCATTGTAAGAATGAGACAATGTCAAGTTTTCTACATCGTAAACATGTCTTTTCTTTTCCGGATTCTTATCCTTGCTAATTCCTATGAAATTCACACTCTTTCTCTTCGTATAATCTAAAGCTCTCTTTTCTGCTTCCTCTGCTTCTGCAGAAGATTTAGCCCCAGATTTTATGTAACTTAATTTTAAATCAGGATTGCTTGGATCATATTCCGGTGTAATAAACTCCTCACTTATTGCATAATTAAAAGGTAGGTTAATCCCCCATTTTTTCGGCAATAATTGTCCTAAGTTTACATTCGTTACTACACTATATGATTTTCTATCTTCTTTACTCCTTTGTTGAGGACCTTGTTCTAATCCTCCGAATCCAATTGTAGAACGCATTCCTGTCATAGAAATAGTTGCAAAGTCAGCTAAGTTTGCATCAACTGTAGCTGTTGCTGCCCAACCTCCTTTATTATCCATATCAGACATACGCAATTCATCAAACCAAAATTCTCCTGAAGCCTCTTGATTTGATACAACGCCAATTTGCCCTTTTCCAAGATTTCGAATACCGATCATCATAACCCTTACTTTTCCGAAATTAGGATTCCCTTTTATTCCTAAGCGCAACTTATTAGGTTTATCTCCTAAAGCACTATTCAATTCAGATTCATCTACATAAAATGTCTTTGAAGCGTCATAGCCTGGCTTACCTGCCTCAACCATTTTCAACACTTTCAATTTTGCAAGCAAATCTATCTCTACTTCAAGCTCATTTTCTTTTGGCCAGATCATCTCTGGATCACTCTCACCGCCATTTGTAACTTTTAACGGAACCTCTATTTCATAAAAGTTTTCTACAAAGTCACTTCCTAAACGAATGAAGGCAGCCATCTCATAATCTGTCAACTTCTCTTTGTCCTTAATTGCTTCTGCGTGAATAAACATACGCAGTTTTTTATACTGACGCATATCCACATTAAAGTTCTTGAACACTCCACGTGAATCTCTATGTGCAAGATCCTCTACCTTTACTAATAATGATTGCTCATTTTGATTAATCAAGGTATTGTTCATATATACCTGCTCTCTTCTTACTCCAGGAGGAGAAACATAAGGTATTGGTTGTTTATCATGATTATCCGTTAAGTTAACTGACGATACATCAATCTTTGTATTTTTACCAGTAACATTTCCTTCTTCCATTAAATTACCATCAAATCTCTTCCAGTCAGAACGAACTAAGTTCAATGTTCCAAAACGCAATGTTAAGTCCTTTTCGAAATCAGTTAAGTACATACGCATAAAACGTATAGAACGCATATCTTGAATAGTCCCAATTTCTTTTTTAAGATCTGAATCTACAGGGACTTTAAATTGTATCCAACGAACCTCTGACTCTTGTCCATCTGGCAAAGGAACTCTTGTTTCCCTAACATCTGTAACATATCCATCACCTGGTCTTAAATTTGGCTTTATTTCAATATTATACTCATAATACGCATCAATTGTATTCATCGTATTATCACCGTCTATATCTTCTGCATCAGGTTGATTATTCCCTCCTCTACCACCTGTAGCTGGACTATTTCCTTCTAATCCGTTATAATCACGATAACGTTGCAAAATTCCTCCTGTCGCATCTAAATAATGCACAAAATTATCTGCTGCTGGATCTGCAAAACCAGCAAATTCAGAAAACTTGATTCGCTCTTCTTCATCGCTTAACCCATCTAATCCTACATCTTGAAGTCTACGATTTTCAGCACTTGTATCAAATGCATAAATCAACGACGGTGCAGCTGGCACTTTTCCCCAAATAGATTCAATAGTATATACGCTATTAACGCCTGTATCAGGAAGTCCATTTTCATATTGCTTATATCCATCTCTCAAAATGTCTTCTGAGATAAAACCTAAGTTCAAGCGCAACTTTCCTGTATTAGTTGTAGGGATACTACCCGATTTCCCCACATAAGGGTCCATTACCCAAAACTCCACAAATTCGATATTTGCTTGCTCAAAGTTTGTTGTACTCAATCCTCGCATAACACCTCCCCAATTGTTCTTAGGCGTAGGTGATTTCGCATTTTTAGTATATCCACTATAAAAGTTATAAGGACCTCTTTCTTCTGGGTAATATGTTAAGTCTAATGTGTTAATCACTCTACTTTCTCCGTAGGCAATGTCTTTATTAGGGAATAGTTCTTCACTATAAATTCTTCTTGTACGAATTGACGACAAATCATATTCTGTAACACCATTTGGTCTTGATCCAACAAAAAACACAGGATCAATTATGTACCAAGAAAGCTTTGACCTTCTATATCCATCTTCCAAAGTATAAGTTGGTGGCACTGATGTATCTGAATTAGTAATATCTCCAAAACGATGAAAACCTATCGGCGTACTTGCTAATTTCCAAGCAGTAGGCGCTTTAATATCTATCACTGATTGGGTAGCTTCAAAGTCATCTAAATAAGATGTTGCCTCTCCATTCATTTGATCAAGCTTAGAAGATCCTGGTTGCAAATAAGCAAACTCTCCTCTAAACGAAACACGAGATTCTACATCTGTATCAATGTTAGGTAATTTATTTACCAACCTTGTTAAGAAAGGTACTTCAGTAGAATATTGTGCGTTAAAACCCCAGATAGTGTTATTAACCGCCTCTTCTCCATAGTTTGATTTATGCGTAAATGGTCTTTCCGACAATCGCAAAAACGTACCTCCAATAATAAAGTCTTTGTTGAATTTATGCTCAACGTTTAAACCAAAGAAACGCTTTGTTTGCTGCCCAAACATCGTATTGTTTTCAACAGAAACATCAATAGGTGTATTTGACGCCAACAACCCTTGATCTAATATCATTACACGCCCACGGCTATAGTCTACAGTATAATCTACACCTTCTACCAAAACACGTCCTGCTGCTTGTACCACAACAGATCCTGGAGCAACATTGAATGCTCCAATTGGTATTCCTTCACCCATCTGACTTGAATATTTCCCTTTTAATTGGAATTTATTCTTTTCACTCTGGCGTCTTTCTGCATCAATTTTACTTGTGCGGTATAACTCTCTAAAAACGTACTTCTTCTGGTTTGCATTATAATTATTTACATCACCTTCATACCCCCCAGAAGCGCTATTATCGTTAAGCTTATTAAACAAATGCTCTCCAAATGGCTCAACTGTTGTGAATATCACACGTCCATACGTTGGGTCAATTGTAATACCCTCAAATGTGTTTCCGCTATATTGATTATTGTTATTATTTCCGTATCCTCCACTTCCATAACCACCACTTCCATAGCTATTGTTATTTCCATAACCGCCACTTCCGTAACTACCATTATTGTTGTTATTTCCTCCTGGATTATTTGGATCAAACATTTCTTGCATCCCCCTATTAGGAACATAATCGAAGAAACCATCCCCTCCTCCTTGTGGATCATTTGTACTATTTAATCTATCTAAATGAAAGACTTTCAACAATGGTGTGCGCTCTACTCCTTCTGGTAATGGTTGATCTGTTACTGAAGAAATATAGTTTAGCGGACTTGGATCGGTATATAAAATATTAAAACGAAACTTATCTTGAGATAAATACATGGCATTTGGAATCTGATATATATTTTTCATCATCAATTTCCAAACTGGTTCACCTACTAAAGTCAAGTTACTTTTAAGCATTTTTAAGATCAATGCTTGTGATCTTGGGACATTATCATTTTCTGGAAAATAATTAGGATCAGAAGGATTATTAGGATTTGGATTACCATTAGCACTTGTAGTCATACCCGAATCCGTACCAAATTCCCCTACTTGATATACCTGATCCCCAATAGAATATTGGAAAGCTACCGCTAAAACTTCATCATTTGACAAGCGTTGTTGCAAGGAAATATACCCTAATTGAGGATGGAAAGTAAACTCACTTGGATTTAACTTTCGTGCCCCTTCTAATCTTACAAAATCCTTCCCTTCTTGAACAGGTACATTAAATGCTGTATTTCCACTCGTATTGGTCCTGATTGAAGTATTTAAAAAGTTATCACCTATCCCTATTTTTCCGGGGTCAAACTTGTTATTTGCGTTGTTAGGATAAGCGTTATTTTGTAAGTTAACAAAGACGTTTTGCTGTGTTTCATAAATCGAAACAACATCCTTATCTTCTTTTCCAACCTTATTACGCCCCTCTCCTAAATCTTGTATCGCTACAATATTTCGAGAATTGTTATTGTTTTGGTTAACACTATTATAACGATTTGTAATCCAAACTTCAACACGCGTAATTCTCACCCTACTTTTTACATAAGGATATCTTTCTAAAGCCTCGTCGTAGTTATTTCTAAAATATTGTGAAAGGAAAAAGTGTTTATCCTCATCATAATCTAATGCATATAATTCAAAGTCCTCTAATGTTCCTCCGCCTTCTGCACGCATAGAAGTAGTCTGTGATTTCTGCTCTGAGAAAACACCAGTAATTGTAGTTCTTCCAAATTGCAACTGCGTTTTTACTCCAAATAAACTCTGAGCACCACGCACTAATGATCCACTAATTGGCATACTAACATTACCAATTTCAACAGATCGTACAATATCATCTTCATCTGGCTCAAAAGCTAACTTCATCATATTTTGAAAATCGAAGGTAGCTTGTGTATCGTAGTTCACATTTACTGCTAAACGCGTACCCACCATACCTTGTAATCCCATGCTTATTCTCTGATCAAAATCAAAGGTCATATTCTTTCGATTTCTCGGAGATAAGACAGGATTATCTTGCTTGCTAAAACGAAGTCCCATGTCAAACTCTACAGATCCTGAAGGCTTTACATCTATCGTATTAGAACCAAAAATACCAGCAAACAATTTTGAATTTACATAATAACGCGGAAGCATGTCTCTAAGAACTTCATCATCCTCATCTAAACGACCATGCATTGCATTAAAACGCTGCTGAAAATACTTTCGCATTTCAGCGCGCATTATCATTTCCTCAAACTCTTTTCGAGTCAAAATAAGCGGATAGTTTACATTAAATCCATCAAAAGTCTTTGTAAAATAGTACATATCCGTGAACGGGTCATAAGTATAACCTTCTTTAATCAAATCCGGATCTGGCAATACTATTTTACCAATGTCATATTGTGTCTGTAAAGAATCAGCTACTTGTTCAGGTAATTCTTGTGCATAGTTCTTCTGCAAACTGCATAGCAATAAGAATACCCAAAATAGGTATGATTTTATATGAGGATTAATACCCTTCAAGATTTATAGGTTTTTTAAAGCTTGCTTAATGATGAATTCGACTGAAGCATCTGGTGTTTGCTTGATAATTTTATCTACTACTTTCTCAGCAGATTTACGTACAAACCCTAATACCTCTAAAGCAGATAACGCTTCATCAACATTTGTATTGTTAATTAATGGTAAAACTTCATCAATATTATACAACTTGATTACTTTTTCTTGAAGATCTAAAATTACTCTTTGAGCAGTTTTAGCTCCAATCCCTTTTACTGACTGGATTGTTTTTACATCACCTGATGCAATTGCTTGTAGTAATTCTTTTGGAGAAATTGAAGACAACATATTTCTTCCAGTATTCCCTCCAATACCTGAAACAGATATTAGAAGCTTAAATAATTCTCTTTCGATTTTATCGCTAAAGCCAAAAAGGGTGTGTCCATCTTCTTTAATTTGAAGAAAAGTATATAATTTTAAATTTTCAGAGGAACCGATTTGTGAAAAAGTATGCAGGGAAATATGGATAAGGTATCCAACTCCCCCGCAATCTATTACCACTTCTGTGGGTGTCTTTTCAACTAATCTTCCTTGAATATGTGCTATCATCTTATGTAATTTTACATCAAAAATAGCAAATATATATTAACTATTTAGTAACAATCAACACGAGTGTTAAACTAATCGTTAAGACAGTTTCTTATTTCTTTTTTCTATTGTCGCGAACTTGAGCATCTACTACTGCTACAGCAGTCATATTTACCATTTCGTCAACACTTGCTCCTAATTGGAATACATGGGCAGCTTTGTCTAAGCCCAAGATAATAGGTCCAATTGAAGTTGATTTATTTAACTCTTTCAACATCTTATAAGTAATGTTTGCTGAATCTAAATTAGGGAATACAAGTGTATTTACTGTTTTATCAACCAACTTAGAGAATGGGAATTTCGCCTTTAGCATTTCTTTATTTAATGCAAAGTCCATTTGAATCTCTCCATCAACAACCATGTCAGGGTGTTGTTCATGTAAAATGCGAACTGCCTCTTTCATTTTTGCAGGTGATGCATTTGCAGCTGACCCAAAGTTAGCGTGAGATAACATTGCAATAACTGGTTCCATACCAAACATACGTACCGTTTTTTCAGTCATTACTGCTATTTTAGCTAAGTCTTCTGCCGATGGATCAGGGTTAATAGCCGTATCTGCTAAAAACATTGGCCCTCTTTTAGTCATCATCAAGTTAGTAGTAGCTACTTTCGTAACACCTTGTGCTTTTGGTATCAACTCCAAAATAGGCTTAACTACTGTAGGATAATTACGAGAAAAACCTGTCAATAAAGCGTCTGCTTGACCTTCATTTACAAGCATAGCAGCAAAATAATTACGTTCAAACATCAACTTGTTTGCATCATATAATGTAATTCCCTTGCGTTTTCTTGTTGACCAATAAGCATTAGCAAAAGCCTCTCTTCTTTCTTTTTGCTCATCTGATTTTGGATCAATAATCTCTAAATCCGCTGTAAATTCAATTCCTTTTTTCAAATCAAGAATTGTTTCCTTATCTCCTAAAAGAATCGGAATAGCCATCCCTTCTTCGTAAGCAATTTGCGCAGCTTTTAATACATCTAAATGATCTGCCTCTGCATAAACAACGCGTTTTGGTTCTACTTTAGCACGATTAATAAGCATTCTAACTAACTTATTGTCGCTACCCATACGAACTTCTAACTCTGACTTGTATTTATCCCAATCAGTGATAACTGCTTCAGCTACTCCTGTTTCAATAGCTGCTTTTGCTACTGCTGGTGGAACTACAGAAATTAAACGCGGGTCAAATGGTTTTGGAATAATATACTCTCGACCGAAAGTAAATTTAGTTTCTCCGTAAGCGATATTAACTTGTTCTGGAACTGGCTCTTTTGCTAATTTAGCTAATGCTACTACAGCAGCCATTTTCATTTCTTCGTTAATCTTAGTTGCTCTAACATCTAAAGCACCACGGAAAATATATGGAAAACCTAATACGTTATTAACTTGATTAGGATAGTCAGAACGACCTGTCGCCATAATAACATCTTTACGTGTTTCCACGGCAAGATTATAATCAATTTCAGGTTTAGGATTAGCCATTGCAAATACAATTGGGTTATCACTCATACCTAATAACATTTCTGGTTTTAAAACGTCTGCTGTTGAAAGACCAATAAATACGTCTGCTCCTTTCAAAGCATCCATTAATGATATATCATTATCAACTGCAAACTCACGTTGTAAATCAGAAATACGCTCGTCATTTTTCTTTAATACCCCTTTACTATTAAACATTCGAATATTCTCTTGTTTAACACCAAAAGCAACATAAAGTTTAGCACATGCAATTGCTGCAGAACCTGCACCTGAAACAACCATCTTAACTTCTTCAAGTTTCTTTCCAGCTAACTCAGTTGCATTAATTAATGCCGCTGCTGAAATAATTGCTGTTCCATGCTGGTCATCGTGCATGACAGGAATATTTAATTCCTCTTTTAAGCGTCGCTCAATCTCAAAAGATTCTGGAGCTTTAATATCTTCTAAATTTATACCTCCAAATGTTGGAGCAATATTTTTTACTGTTTCTATAAATTTCTCAACATCTGTTGTATCAACTTCAATATCGAAAACATCTATATCAGCAAAAATTTTAAATAATAATCCTTTACCTTCCATTACAGGCTTTGAAGCCTCAGGTCCGATATCACCAAGTCCTAAAACAGCTGTACCGTTTGAAATAACAGCAACTAAGTTTCCTTTTGCTGTGTATTTGTAAACATTGTTCACATCTTTAGCAATCTCCAAACATGGTTCTGCTACTCCTGGTGAATATGCTAATGCTAAATCTCTCTGTGAAGAGTACTTCTTCGTTGGAACTACCTGTATTTTTCCAGGTATTGGTTCAGCGTGGTACTTTAATGCTTCCTTGCGTAAACTATCTTTGTTCATAAAATTTCATTTAACATGATAAACAAAGATAACATTTTTGGCTAATATTCAAAATTACCTAAATCAGTCCGCTAAAAATTGCATATTTCGCAATAACCCCTCGTATTTAGTCCTTTTTATTGCGGATTTCTTAAATATTTCATTGAATGTCTCTTTTGTCAATTCACGCCATTCTCTTTTATCAAGGCTAATTAACTGATTATTGGGAATAAATCTCGGCTCACTATGTGGCTTTGCAAATCGATTCCAAGGACAAATGTCCTGACAAACATCACAACCGAACATCCAATCATCCAGCTTGTTACTAAATTCTTCTGGAATACTGTCTTTTAATTCAATGGTTAAATAAGAAATACATTTACTTCCATTAACAATATAAGGGCTTTCAATAGCATTGGTAGGACATGCGTCTATGCACTTTGTGCAAGTACCACAATGATCTGTCGTTGCCCCATCTGTTTCTAAGTCTAAATCAATTATTAGCTCGGCAATAAAAAAGAAAGAACCATTCTTTCGCGTAATTAAATTGTTGTTTTTACCTACCCAACCTAAACCGCTTTTTGCAGCCCATGCTTTGTCTAAAACAGGAGCAGAATCAACAAATACACGCCCATCTACATCGCCAATTTCACTTTGTATAAAGAACAACAACTCCTTTAGCTTATCTTTTATCACATAGTGATAATCTTCTCCATACGCATACTTAGAAATCTTATACGAATCTGCTTCTTGAACTGCTTCTGGAAAGTAATTTAGAGTTAGTGACACCACACTTTTAGCTCCTTCTACTAATAAACGTGGATCTAAACGCTTGTCAAAATTATTCTCCATGTAATACATTTGACCGTGCATCTGATTATTTAACCAACGCTCTAATCGAGGAGCCTCTACTTCTAAAAAGTCAGCTTGAGAAATACCACAAGAAAGAAAACCTAAGCGAAGAGCTTCAGCTTTAATCATTGCCGAATGCTTACTTTTATTTTCTATCATATTCTTTAATACTATTCATCGA
>JASLGC010000130.1 GCA_030150335.1 Flavobacterium sp. | reverse complement strand
TTGACCTGCAATTCGGGCTGAATCGTAATCAATTGTCCTAAAAAAAAGAACTCTTTTAGGCTATCATTTACACTGTAAAAACCATTTGTTATATGCCCCAAACACTCTGTGTGAGTACCGTGTGCATGGGGGTTAAAACTAATATTATTAAAGTTTGTAGAAGACTTTCCTGCGCTCACTTTTCCTATCCAATCCCCCATTTCTACTGGTGAAATATCAGGTTTGTCTAAATACCACGCAATTGGATTTGCTTCTGTATTCACAAGTGGAATAGAAATATCTATTGGCTTAGACAAGTCAATTTGATATGTGTGCTCGGATAAAGTAATGCTCGCTATCACGGTTTTATTTCAAATCTAACCAAAATAAATCAGATGCAATACCATCGCTTAAGAATTTTCCTTTATCGGTAATTGTCAACACATCTCCCTCGCGATGCATTAAGCCGTCTGCTATAAAATGAGCTGATTCTTGGATTAAATAATCATAGAACTCTTGACCATAATCACGTTGTACGCGATTTACGTCAACACCCCAAATGGTACGCAATCCTGTCATAATATACTCATTATAACGGTCTGAAAGCGACAGTTCCTCCACTTCTCTTGGCAACTTGTCTGCTTGAATATCTTTGATGTACAACGGATTGTTGGCGATGTTCCAACTGCGGTGTACACCGTCAAAACTATGTGCTGAAGGACCTATTCCCAAATACTTCTTACCTAACCAATAGGCTGAATTGTTCTTTGAGTAATACCCTGGCTTTGCAAAATTGGATAGTTCGTAATGAATATACCCATTGTTGCGCAAGGTGTCTATCAACAACATAAAGTGGTTATGTGCTACTTCTTCTTTTGGACTTGGGATAATACCTTTTTTGATTAATTTATTCAATGCTGTGCGTTCCTCAACGGTTAAAGCGTAGCATGAAATATGTGGAATGCCTAAATCGAGAATGCGTTGAACGTTGCTTAACCAGCGCTCATTGCTCATATTGGGAATTCCGTATATAAGGTCAATCGATATATTGTCAAAATACTTAACTGCTTCTTCTAAACAACTTATCGCTTCTGAAGAATTGTGCGCGCGATTCATCATCTTCAAGTCTTCTTCTCCAAAAGACTGAATTCCGATGCTTAGTCGATTGACTTTTGACTCCGCCAATTTGTGAATAGTAGCGTGGTCTAAATCGTCAGGATTAGCCTCTAAGGTTATTTCAGGATTATCTGCAACGGAAAATAAATCGTAAACAGACTGTATTAAATCATTGATTTCATCGACCTCCAAAATACTGGGTGTACCCCCTCCAAAGTAAATGGTTTCTACTACTTCCTGGTGCAATTCCGCTTTGCGAAGTACCAACTCGTGCTTTAAACTTTGCAACATCTCTTCTTTCTTCTTTAGGGAAGTAGAAAAGTGGAAGTCACAGTAGTGACACGCTTGTTTGCAAAAGGGAATGTGAATATATATACCTGCCATTACTTTTTAACTCGGTCTTGATTTTGTTTAATGAATGCGTCCCATCCGGAATAGCTTTTTCCTACTACGATTTTGCCTGAGTTGTAGAAATGACAAACCGCTGCTGCAAGTCCGTCAGTACTATCGAGGTTTTTAGGCAACTCTTTGATGCCTAATAGTTGTTGCAACATTTTTGCGACTTGCTCTTTACTCGCATTACCGTTTCCAGTTATCGCCATCTTGATTTTCTTAGGTTCGTATTCCGTAACTGGAATACCACGAGACAAAGCTGCTGCCATAGCTACCCCTTGTGCTCTACCCAACTTCAGCATCGACTGTGGGTTTTTTCCTAAAAAGGGAGCTTCAATTGCAATTTCATCTGGCAAATGCGTTTCGATTAATTCAATTGTACGTTCAAATATAAGTCTCAAACGCGTATAGCGGTCCTCATACTTAGCTAATAGTAGTTCGTTCAACTGTATAAACTCCATCTTCTTATTTACCACTCTTATTAACCCGAATCCCATAATGGTAGTCCCTGGGTCAATGCCTAATATGATTCTATCTACTGTCAATTTTATAAATTTTTTACACTTTAATACCGCTGCTCAACAAAATATTATCTTATTTTGCAGTGATGAAAATTCTATCAGACAAAACTAAGCAATATCTCGTACTTCTAATTAAAATATTAGTTGTTGCCAGTGCTTTTTATTATATCTACAACCAATTATCAAATGATAAAACCCTTGATTTTAAAGTGTTGTTAGAGGTAATTGCTAAAAAAGAAAACTACTTTGCGCTTTTTCTTTTAGCGTGTTTGACATTTTCAAATCGCTTTATTGAAATTCTAAAATGGCAGAATTTATCGTCTTTGATAAAGCCAGTAAGTGTGTGGCAAGCAACGAAACAAGTGTTGAGTGCTCTTACTTTGGGAATCTTTACTCCAAATGGTATTGGTGAATATGCAGGTAAGGCTTTGTATTTTGAGAAAAAAGATGCCAGTAGAGTTATCTTTCTAAACATGATTTGCAACGGAGTACAGGTGCTTTATGCTATCATTTTCGGGTTAATAGGGCTGAGTATTTTAAACCAATTCCACGAAATAATACCTAACCATTATTTATTGATTGTTTACGGTGTTATTGCAGCGGTTATTTTTATTCTGTTTTCTCTACGTCATTTCACAATTAAAGGATACTCTATCAAATCGCTTATTGCCTTAATCAATGAGATTCCTCGTGAAAAACATCGCAAAAATTTAATATTAGCCTTCTTTCGATATGCTTCTTTCACGCATCAATACGTGATTTTATATTATTTATTAGGAGTTGATATTCCTTATTTTCAACTGCTATGTGCTATTTCGGCTATTTACTTAATGGCGTCTTCTCTTCCAAACTTCCAATTTTTAGAGTTTGCTGTAAAAGGTAGTATCGCCATGTTTATCTTCACTGCTTTAGGGGTGAACCAATGGGTAGTGGCTTTGGTAGCAACATTAATATGGTTATTAAACATTGTGCTGCCTATCAGTATCGGAAGTATTTTTGTGATGACTTATAGAGTTAAGCGAAAAGAAGAAGCTGAATTATAAGATATCAACTGTATTTCGTTTCTTCTATAAGATATAGTTTCAATGGTGTTTTTGATGTTTGTTAGTCCAAAATCTACAAAGTAAAAAAACACAAAAAAAACAATCCTTTTCAAAAATTAAAGTCTGAAATAGATGATTAATGCTATTATTCCGAATTGGTAAACGATATCGTATTAGCTGATAAATCGGCAAAAGAAGGTAATATCACAAGGATAAAAGATATTTGGCAAGATATTCTATAAAGTTACTGCTTATTCAAAACAACTGGAATGATGAATTGGCTTGTAACGGGTACTCCTCTTTTTACTGCTGGATGAACAACTGAGAACACTTGTCCTTGTTGATGTAAAAACGTGTTAATCGTCTTTGTTTGCTCTACTAAGTTTTCTGGTAAGTCGTATAATTCAAAATCAACTTTAGAGTCTGTCTGTACGGTAACTAATATTTTCAAGGTATCAAGCTGACTAAAATTGCCCTCAATGGTATCTGCATTGAAGCGAACTTGCAAATTCTGAGTAATAAACGAAAAGAAACAATCTCTTTTAGACTTATCGTCTAATAAAGAATCACACAAATCCACTGTTGGATATGTATCAACTTTTGTCCAATCGATTTTATCTAATTCCTCTTTTAGCAATACTTCTTCATCTGGCAATTGATTGTATTTCAATTGGCAAGAAGTTGTTAAAACCAACAAAAAGATAAACATCAGTAATTTTTTCATAGCTTGGATTATTGTACCTTTATTTCTCAAAAATACAAAAAATACGAATGGAATATTTACTATTAATTGTTGCTCTTGTTTTATTAGCTGGTGGAATAGTCGGAAGTGTGCTTCCTGCACTACCTGGATTACCACTAAGTTGGTTTGGAATATTGTGTTTATACCTTACAAAAGGTGTTGAAATAAACCATTATATCTTGTGGGTAACTTTAGTAATTACCATCGCCATCACTATTTTAGACTACGTTATTCCTGCGCAAGGAACCAAGCGATTCGGTGGCTCATCCTATGGTATATGGGGCACAAACATCGGTTTGGTCGTTGGAATAATAGCGCCAATCCCATTTGGTTTTATCATTGGTCCTTTTGTTGGTGCATTTCTTGGCGAAATAATATTTGACTATAAAAACCTAAACCGTGCATTGAAAGCTGCTTCTGGTTCTTTCCTTGGTTTTCTTGTATCAACTTTTATGAAAATAGTTGTTTCTATTGTGTTTGTAGCCCTTGGAATTAGCATTATTTGGAAGAATGCGTCTATTTGGTTCTAAAAAAAAACGATGCATTATGACTAATACATCGTTTTATAATATAGTTGATAAGTGATTTTTCTCTTATAGACTCACTTCTCTTTTTCTTCCAATTAAGGGTTTTTCATAGAATGTGATTCCTATTCCAAATAAAATAATTATTCCTCCGTATATCATCTGCATTGTGATTTCTTCATTTAAGAACATCCATGCTAAAAAGGCTGCTAATAATGCTTGACTTAATAAACTCAATGATACTCTTGTAGCACGCATGTGTTTTGTAGCATAGCTCAACAAGAACCACGCGATTAACTGACATACTACTCCTTGGATTACTAATGTTAGCCATCCCATATTACTAAACCCTGAAAATTCAGACCCCATAGCTACGTTTGTTATTCCTAAGAATAGAGATGACATAAGTAAACTGTAAGCCATAAATGGTACAATTTCTACCTTCTCTAATACTTTTTTACTGAATAAAATATAACATGCGTACAGGATTCCTGAAAGGATACCGAAAGCAAATGGCAAGTCAAATGACAAGTCCATAAACACGTCAACTCCTACTAATACAACCATTCCTGTAATAGCGAATATTGTTCCTATCCAAAAGTTTATACTCGGTTTTGAACTCAAGAAAAAGTAACTCCCAATTCCTACCCATACTGGCGCAAGGTTTGTCAGTAAAGTAGCTTGAGTTGCTGTAGAACCTTGTATTGCAAAGTTCCAAACACCTATATCGGCACCAAAGAAAAAACCACATAACGCGATAAGCATCATCGTCTTTAAATCGTAAAGCTTCATTTGCTTAGTGAATATTGCATAAGGCACAACAAACATTGCAGCGATAGCCATTCTATAAAATGCAGAAATTAGAGGTGGTGTTAGGTCTAATTTTACGATAACAGGAAAGATTGAAATACATACAATCCCTATTATTAATGCTAATCTTGGTTTTGATAACATTGGCGTGATTTTAATTTATTTGATTTTGCAAAGAAAACAATTCATTTGAAATATATTTACACAAAAAGTAAAATGTTAAAACAAATTATCCCACTTATCAATAATTTTCTCGCAATTGATACTTCTTCTGTTATAACGGATTACCAAGGTTTCTCTGAAAAAAACGAATATGATGCTTGTTCTTTTAAGCTTGAAAACAAAAGAATAATTTATCGAAAAGCTAAGATAACTCCTAAGAAAATTGGGCAATTTATCGCTATTTGGAAAAGAAATCCCCAAGGAACAACTGAGCCTTATGCTATGAATGACGACTTCGATTATATGGTTATTGCTTGTGAATCTGGAAGTCATAAAGGGGTATTCATTTTCTCGAAAGAGGTTTTAAGCAATTTGGGAATTATCTCTACAAATTTAAAAGAGGGAAAACGAGGTATGCGCGTGTACCCAACTTGGGATGAACCTACTAATAAACAAGCAATAAATACTCAAAACAAACAGCGTTCTTCTTTTCGTGCTATCTAATATTTTTGCCATATCTGCAGTAAATACTTATTATTCTGATACTATGTATTTTAAATTGCTTTTTTAAGATAATTTTTTATATATATTTGCAATTGATACAATGGTTCATCTTTTACGATATTAAAAGGGAATTAGGTGTAAATCCTAAACAGACCCGCTGCTGTAAACTCGTTGAAAATTAACAAACCACGCTATCCACTGTTGTCTTGTGCAATGGGAAGGATGTTTGTTATGAGTAAGTCAGAATACCTGCCATTTTATTTTAATTGTTTGATGTTTTCGGGTATAAAACAACGAACGCTCTACTTCGTTTATTGCTAACGGTAGGTTTGATGCGTTTCTACTTTTCCCGTACATCAAAATTGTTAGCTGACTAAACCATGAACCAAAAACTAAAACTACTTTCTATAGGGGTGTTTTGTTCTTTAGGAACTTCTCTATATGCTCAACAAAAGCAAGATACAATTACAGCATTGAATGAAATTGTTATCGAAAAAGAGGTATTTAAAGACCTTATTCCTGTTCAAACATTACAAGGTGAACAACTTGAAAGGCTTAACAGCCACAGTGTAGCTGATGCATTGCGCTATTTCGCAGGTATCAAAATCAAGGACTACGGTGGTATGGGAGGACTTAAAACAGTGGATGTTCGTAATATGGGGACGCACCATGTTGGTGTTTTTTACAATGGTGTTCAAATTGGAAATGCACAAAATGGTATTGTTGATTTAGGTAAGTTCTCTTTAGATAATGTGGAGGCTGTGAAACTATATAATGGTCAACGTAGTGCTATTTTTCAATCGGCAAAGGAGTACGCTTCTGCTTCGACTGTTTACATTCAAACTAAGAAACCTGTTTTTGAAGAGGGCAAGGACTACAACTTCTCTGCTAAGTATAAGGCGGGGTCTATTCAATTGGTAAACCCTTCTGTGCGTACGGAATACAAGGTGAGTGATAATGTGAGTACAAGCATCAGCGCGGAATACATTTACTCTAATGGAGATTATAAATTCAGACAAAAGAAATTTAATATTGATGGCACTGTTGCTTATGATACATTAGGTCATAGACGCAATAGTGATATTGAGGCGTATCGCATTGAAAATGCTTGGTACGGTAAAAATGACAAGAATAATTGGCAAGCGAATGTTTACTATTATCAATCTGATAGAGGGCTTCCAGGGGCTGTGATTAAAAAGAGTGACACGACGATAGAAACTGAAAATATCAATGAGCGTCAAGGTGATAAAAACTTTATGGCGCAAGCAGAATGGACACGCTTTGTTTCTGATAAGTACTCGTTTCTTTTGAAAGGGAAGTTTGCTTATGATTTAATGCATTATAAATCGCGTAAAACGGTTGAGTTTGAAGGAGAAGAGGTTACTTATAATCCTCAATTTGACAATACTTTTTATCAACAGGATTGGTATATATCTGCTGCTCATTTATATAAAATAACGGATATATGGGAGGTTTCATTGGCCACGGATATTCAATACAACAAGTTGAATGCTACGCGTAAAGGACAAGGTACACTGTTTTCTTATCCTGAGCGATATACGTTTTTGACGTCATTGGCAACATCTGTTAACCTTGGAAAGGTAAAGGCACAAGGGAATATTCTTGGAACGTTTACAAAGGAAAAGGTACGCCATAACTTACAAGCACCGGACCGCTCTGTATGGGCTCCATCGTTGTTCTTAAGCTACAAGCCTTGGGATAATGAAGACTTCGTAGTTCATGCTTTCTACAAGTATATTTTTAGACTACCTACTTTTAACGATTTATATTACACGCAATTGGGTACGTCTAATTTGCGCCCAGAGGTTTCAAGACAATTCAACTTAGGTTTTACGTATAGCAAACCACTAAACACGCGTTTCTTTGAGGAAGTTCACTTGTCTGTGGAGTCTTATTACGCAAATATCACAGATAAGATTATCGCTTCGCCTACTTCAAGTATGATGCGTTGGATGATGACAAACTTAGGAAAGGTTGAAAACTACGGTATTGAGACGTCTGCTGGAACTACGGTTAAAATCATCGACGACCTAACGCTTGGCGTTAACCTAACATACGAATATACCGTTGCAAAAGATAAGAGTACAACGTTATTTGGTCAACCTTCTTATTATGGAGACCAAATTCCTTATGCTCCTTGGCATTCTGGGTCTTCTATTGTGTCATTGGACTACAAGGATTGGGCTTTTAACTATAGTTTTATCTACGTTGGTGAGCGTTATAATGGTAATAAAAACAACATTAAACGCAATGAGATTCAACCGTGGTACACACACGATTTGTCGTTGCAAAAGAGCTTTAAATGGAATAATTACCGCTTTAAAGCATCTGTAGAGGCTAATAACATTGCTAACCAATATTACGAGGTTGTAACTAATTTCCCAATGCCTGGGCGCAACTTCCGTTTTACTTTAAGTTTTGAATTATGAGATTAAAAAAACTATTACTTATCCTCCTACCTATTCTACTTTTTACAGCTTGTAGAAAAGACGAAATGGTTTACATTGGAGAAGAAAAACCAGTAACACCTCCTACAGGAAATACTGATTATTTAGGTTTTTACCTTTTAAATGAAGGTAATATGGGTATGAACGGAGCATCTATTGATTACTTTAATTATGATGATGGTATTTATACAACTGACTTTTTTGCAAAAAAAAACCCAGGAGAAATTAAAGAGCTTGGGGATGTTGGTAATGACATTAAAATCTATGGAAACAAAGCTTATGCTACTATAAATGCCTCAAATATTGTTGAAGTATTTAATGTAAAAACGGGAAAACATATCCAACAAATTCACATCCCTAACTGTCGTTATATAGCTTTTAACGATGGTAAAGCTTATGTAAGTTCATATGCTGGGAAGATACAGATTGACCCAAATGCTGAAATAGGCTTTGTTGCAGAAATAGACACATTGTCTTTAGATATTACGCGTAGAGTAACTGTTGGTTACCAACCAGAAGAAATGGTTGTAAAAAACAATAAACTTTACGTAGCTAATTCTGGTGGCTATAGAGCACCAAACTATGACACTACGGTATCAGTTGTAGACTTAACAACCTTCGAAGAAATTAAAAAAATAGAAGTAGGAATTAATTTACATAGAATGCAATTAAACTCTAAAGGAGATATTTATGTAAGTTCAAGAGGGGATTATATTAATGTAGATCCAAATCTATATGTTATTGATTCCAAAACAGACAAAGTAAAAAAGAAACTCGATATTCCTGTTTCTAATATGACTATTGATGGAGATAAATTATTTTTCTACGCTACATCTTATTCACATGTTTCTGGGGGTAATAAAGTTACTTATGGAATTTTAGATACAAATACAAATGAATTACTTACAGATAAGATCATCAAAGACGGAACTGATAATCAAATATTAATACCTTATGGAATCGCAGTTAATCCAGAAACAAAAGAAATTTTTATGACAGACGCACAAGACTATGTAGGCTCTGGGTATGTATATTGCTTTACACCAGAGGGAACACTTAAATGGAGAATTATCGCAGGTAATATTCCAGCACATATTGCTTTTATAAAACGATAGAATTAATACAAATAAATTATGAAAAAAACACAACAACTTACAACTTTAGCATTTCTGTGCTTAACTGGATTCGTATTATTTAGTTGCTCTAATGATGACAGTACACCATATACTGTCGCACCTCCACAAAAAGAAATTCCTGTTGAGCCATCAGACTTAAAATTAGCTGGTGAATATAATGGAGATCGAAGCAAACTAATTTCAGTTATTCCAAATTTAGAAAAATTCAACTCTCCTACTATTACTTGGAAGGTAATTGGATTTAATGATAAAGCCATAGATTCTATTGTAAGTACAAAAAACGAATTATACTTTGTTTCTCTAAAAGAAGGTAGATATAATTTTATTGTAAAAGTACAAGATGACAAAAAACTGATAACTCACGGATTTGACATCAAAATAGAAAAAGAAAAAGAAACTTATAAAAATCATATTACTAAAGTATTTGACTTCTTACCTTCTTATGGACAATTCACTAATGACTTGCCAAAATTTGAATCTGGTGATACAAAAGAAACTATGATCCAAAAAGTAGAGGATAGACTTGCTAAAGAAAAACCAGGCATGATTAGTTTAGGTGGTTTTGGTGGTTATGTTGAATTTGGATTTGATCATACTATCGCTAATATTCCAGGAAAAAGAGATTTTAGAGTTTTAGGAAATGCTTTTAAAAACAATTCTGAACCTGGTGTTATCATGGTAGCTTTTGACAAAAATGGAAATGGTAAACCTGATGAAGATGAATGGTACGAAATTGCAGGAAGTAAACATAATAATCCTAAAACAATCAAAAATTACGAAATCACTTTCTTTAAACCTACAAAAGAACTTGATGAATCTGAGGGAAATATAGAAAAGTATGTGAGATGGAAAGATAACCAAGGAAATGAAGGTTGGAAACCTAAAAATAGTTACCATAACCAAAGTTACTATCCATCATGGATTAATACAGAATCAATTACTTATAAAGGTACTCTTCTACCTAATAATGCAATTCAACCAAATGGTCCAGGAACTATATGGCAACTACCAGAATTTGAATGGGGTTACGCTGATAACTTGCCTAATAATCATGATGACTCAGCTATTGATATTTCATGGGCAGTAGATAAAGATGGTGAAAAAGTAAATTTACCTGGTATTGATTTCATTAAAGTTTATACAGGATTACACCAAGAAGCTGGAGGATTAGGAGAAACTTCAACAGAAGTAAGTGGAGCAATTGACTTACACTTAGAAGGTACTTCTATACCAACGAGATAAAACAATTAAACAAACTAATTAATGCTATTAAAAAACAAACTTATACTAAGCTTATCACTTGTTGCAATTGTAGCAAGTGGTTGCTCTAGTAGTGATGATTCAAATGATTCAATACTTAACCCAACAGATCCTATTATCCCCACATCACCTTTAGTTAATTTCAGTCATGTGAACAAAGTTCTTGAGTTTAAACCTGCTTATGGTCAATTTACAAACAAATTGCCAAAATACGAGCCAGGAGACACTGAACAAGTCATGATTAAAAAGGCAGAAAAAAGTGTATCTGGCAAACAGCCTGGAGTGGTTAGTTTAGGAGCTTTTGGAGGTTATATCGTTGTCGGTTTTGAGCACCCTATTTTAAATCGAGAAGGATTTAGAGACTTTAGAGTTTTAGGTAATGCTTTTGAAGGTAATTCTGAACCTGGTATTATCATGGTTGCTTATGACAAAAACGAAAATGGTAAACCTGATGAAGACGAATGGTTTGAAATAAAAGGAAGTGCACATACATTACCTGCAACTATTCCCAATTATGAAATCACATATTACAAACCAACTAAAGAGCTTGATAGTACTACTGGTGATTTTGAACAATATGTAAAATGGAAAGATAATCAAGGAAATGAAGGTTGGAAACCTAAATTACACTACCACGAACAAAGTTATTACCCACAATGGATTACTGATCAATCCATAACTTTTAAAGGTACTCGATTACCTGATCACGCTATTCAAGATTCTACCGGTAAGTGGACGCTCCCATCATACGAGTATGGTTACGCAGACAACTTACCAAACGCAGATAACAATGCTACAATTGACATTGATTGGGCTATTGATAAAACTGGTAAAAAAGTAAAATTACCTCAAGTAGACTTCATAAAAGTATATAGTGGCGTCAATCAGCAAGCTGGTGTATTAGGAGAAGTGTCAACAGAATTCTCAGGGATAGTTAATCTAAGAATTACAGGAGAAATAATACCTACAAAATAATTAAAGAGTTAAACAGTATTATCTATTTAGTGCAAAGCCTCAGTAACAAAACTGAGGCTTTTTTGTTCAAAATTATCAATAACAACATCTTATTCTATGTTTTTAACACATGACAATTATTGTCATTGTAAGTTACTTGATAATATTTAAATAAAGAGAAACAAAAATTTACTAATTTTGTCACAATTTTAATACACATACACAAAATTTATTTACGATGAAAAACAAATTCTTACGCACGAGTTTACTATTATTCTTAGGACTAAGTTTAACTACTCCTATTGTTACAAGCTGTTCAAACGATGATTCAAATTCTACAATTAACATCCTTGATACTAAAATCACTCAATATGCAAGAGAAGCTTTTACTATTGATCCTAAAATTGATCCTATAGACACACAATTCTCTTGGTTTGACAATACTACTCAAAAAGTTATTTCTACAAAACCTATATTAGATTATAAAATTGATAATACTGGTACGCGTAGAATTTCTCTAAAAACAACAAAAGATGGTGTTGTTAATATGTATTCATACACAACTACTATTGAGTATGGAACTAAACTTCACAATGTTTTAGACCTTTCAAAAACAGAGCTTACAATTCCTACAATTGACGGAAAAATATGGTCTAATACATTTACAGCGAATACTAAACTTGAAAACTCTCCTTTTATTTTCAATCATATTGTAAACACATACAATGATGTTAATTATTGGTCAGGATTCACTGTTTCAAATAGTACAGACAAAGAGAATCACAAAGAGGATTTTGCTACAAATATGTATGGTACTATGGCTGAAACAGTAACTAAAAATAAAAAAGGAGTAGAAACAATCCACCCTTTTATTGTTGCAAATACTCAAACAGTACCAGCAGACATCACAAAGGGAACAGTAATAGATACTGACAAAGCTCTTACAGTAATTGAATTAACTAATAAAGAAGATTTAAGTCAAAAGTTCATGGTGGAAGAAGTATCAATTGCTCTTAGCCCATATACTTACTATTCAGTAAAGAATGGTGATAAATTTGCTAAAAAATTTGA
>JASLGC010000113.1 GCA_030150335.1 Flavobacterium sp. | reverse complement strand
TTTTCAATATCTTCTCGTATCTGTAAAATTTCAGTCTTCCAATCTTGTTAAATGGTATTGCACCATTGACTGTCATATTGTTATCGTGCCAGAAAAAATACCGGGAAGCTTTTTTACTTTTAATTCTCTGTTTTATTTTTTGACCTTAAAAGAAGCAAAACTAAACTTTACTGCATAAAAAAAAGGAACCACTAAATAGTGATTCCTTTTCGTCGGGGTGGCAGGATTCGAACCTGCGACCTCCTGGTCCCAAACCAGGCGCGATGACCGGGCTACGCTACACCCCGCTAGACTTATTCTGTCATTGCGAGTGCAAATGTAAAATAATTTTTTTATTGAAAAGCATATTTAAGAAAAAAATATTCATTTTTTTTACGCACTAATTTTAGTACTCTTTTACTCAGAACAATAAATAAAAATGATTTGGCTATTTGTTATTTCTTTCACAACCTATTTTGAAACGACAATAAAAAAGGTATTTTTGTTTCTATAATATAAAACGAATTGATTATGTCTGATATAGAAAGAGTAAAGTGTTTGATTATTGGTTCTGGACCTGCAGGATATACGGCTGCAATTTATGCTGCTCGTGCTAATATGAATCCTGTATTATACCAAGGGATGCAACCTGGGGGGCAATTAACAACTACGAATGAAGTAGAAAACTTCCCTGGATACCCTGAAGGAGTAACTGGGCCAGAAATGATGATGCAATTACAAGCGCAAGCTCAACGTTTTGGAGCAGACATTCGCGATGGTTGGGCTACTAAAGTTGACTTAAGTGGAGATGTAAAGAAAGTTTGGATTAATGATACAATTGAAGTGCATGCAGATACGGTGATTATTTCAACTGGAGCTACTGCTAAATACTTAAACTTACCTTCAGAGCAACATTACTTATCATTAGGTGGAGGAGTTTCTGCTTGTGCTGTATGTGATGGGTTCTTCTACAGAAATCAAGAAGTGGTAATTGTAGGTGCTGGAGATTCTGCTTGTGAGGAAGCGCATTACTTATCTCAATTGTGTAAAAAAGTAACTATGCTTGTTCGTAGTGAGAAGTTCCGTGCTTCTGTGATTATGGAAGAGCGTGTACGTAACACTGCGAATATTGAAATATTAATGAATACAGTTACAGAAGAAGTTGTAGGAGATGGAAATGTAGTTACAGGTATTCGCGTTAAACACAACGAAACTGGTGAGGTTAAAGAAATTCCTGCTACAGGATTCTTCGTTGCAATTGGTCACAAACCAAATACTGATATCTTCAAAGGTCAGTTAGATATGGATGAGACAGGTTATTTGTTAACAGAAGGAAAGACAAGTAAAACTAACATTCCTGGTGTATTTGCATGTGGTGATGTGCAAGATAAAGACTACCGTCAAGCAATTACAGCAGCTGGGTCTGGATGTATTGCAGCATTAGACGCTGAGCGTTTTATGGCTTCGAAATAAGCATAACATAGATTATAAGAATATATAAAGTCCTGAAAGAATTCCTTTCAGGACTTTTTTGTTAAAATTATATTAATTAAAATTTGGTTTGTTTTTACATAATTTAGTAAGTTCGGTACTTGTAACTAAAAACTAACAAATTATGAAGATTAAAAGTTTTTTTATCTCATTGTTACTTGCAGGAATGATGTTCTCTTGTAATAATGATGATGGATTACCATTCACAGTTGCTGATGAAGTTGTAGAAGCTCCTGTAGAAGAAGAACCAGAGGTGAAAGATGTTTTAGAAGGAAAGTGGACTGTCGCTGCTTTAATTTTAAATGATATGGATCTTGGTTTAAACCCATGTGAAGTTCAGTCTACAATTTCATTTTTACCAGAAGGAATTTTAGATGAGGTAGTGGTTAGTGATCATTGTGAAAGAGAAGAAGAGGATAGAAAGGGAACATGGAAAGCTTTAGGAGATAATAAATATCAAATTAGAGCACATGCTGAAAGTCCAAATGCTTATTTTAATGATGTTGAGTATTCTACATTGATTGAGGAAGAAGATCAAATCATTTTGAGACAAGAAATTCAACATGAAGGAGAGAGTGCTTATACGTTAGATTTAGTTTTAAAGAAAGAACAAGTAAATGAATAAATTATGTCTATTTTGTAGTCAATAGAATAAGTTTTTTGTTTTTTATTTATTTAAGATTTAGAAAAACAGAACAGAGTAAAGAGAAGACCATCTAAAAAGATGGTCTTTTTTTATTTTATAAAGTTAATATTTTAGAGTGCTTGTACGGATATTGTTATATTTGCGGTTCATAAAAATAAAAAATGCTTTTACTTAAAAATATATCATTCAGCTATACAGAGGGAAAACGTGTTATAAACGAATTAAACCTTGCAATTGAAAAAGGAAAACATATTGCACTTTTAGGAGAGAGTGGATGTGGAAAGAGTACTTTGTTAAAGTTGATTTATGGATTGCATGATTTAGATGAAGGTGAAATCTATTGGAATGAGAAGAAAGTTTTAGGACCTGCTTATCATTTAGTGCCTGGTATGGATGAAATGAGATACTTAGCACAAGATTTTGATTTAATGCCCCATACTACGGTTGCTGAAAACGTAGGTAAGTTTTTGTCTAATTTTGATATGGAAGGCAAAAAACACAGAACAAAAGAGTTAATCGAATTAGTTGATTTAACTGAGTTTGCTGATGTTAAAGTTAAGAATTTGAGTGGTGGACAACAACAACGTGTTGCTATTGCACGAGTTTTAGCATTAGAGCCAGAAGTATTGTTATTAGACGAACCATTTAGTCATATCGACTATTCTCGTCGTAGTTTGTTGAGAAGAAACCTTTTTGCTTATTTAAAAGAGAAAGGAATTACATGTATTGTAGCTACACATGATAGTATAGACGCGTTGAGTTTTGCAGATGATACAATTGTTCTTAGAGAGGGACATATTGTAGATATGGGAGGAACAAAAGAATTATACGAGTTCCCGAATGATAAATATGTAGCTGCTTTATTTGGAGAAGTAAATGAATTATATGTATCAGACTTTGCGCCTAAAGTAGAGAATGATGAATTACTTCTTGTTTATCCCCACCAATTGATGGTATCGAAACAAAAAGGGCTGATAGAAGTAGAGATTATAGATTCTTATTTTAAAGGAGATGGATATTTAATCAAATCTTACTTTGGAAATGAAAGAGTAGTTTTCTTTGATCACCCATTTGATATAGAAAAGAAAACAAAAGTCAAATTAGCACTTAAGAAATTTCAATAATATATAAAAGGATGTCTATG